>DAHUXX010000065.1 GCA_027306955.1 Acetobacteraceae bacterium
TGGTGGCGAGGATGCCGCCGACCCGCGCCGAGCCCTCCGAGCCGATGGAGAGCGGCAGCAGGCAGCCGGCTTGCGCCGCCGCGTCCTGCGCGGCACGCAGCGTGGCGCCGGCCTCGACGGTGAGCGAGAGGTCCACGGCAACGACCGCGCGCACGCGCTCCAGCCGTGCCAGCGAGAGCACGATCTGCCGGCCCGTTTCGTCCGGCACCGCGCCGCCGACCATGGACGTATTGCCGCCCTGCGGCACGACGGCGATGCCAGCCCCGGCGCACAGCCGCATCGCCGCCGCGACCTCGCCGGTGCTGGCCGGGCGCAGCAGGGCCGGCGTGCGGCCGTGGTAGAGGCCGCGCCAGTCGGTTTCGGCGGGTGCCAGGTCCGCGGGATCGGTCAGCACACCGGCGGGGCCGAGCGCCTCGCGCAGGCGCGCGATCAGGGCTGCCAGATCGGGATCGGGTGCGTCCATCGCCGCAGGGTTCGCTTTGGTTTCCATCCTCGTCAACGGGGGGCGGCGGCGCGGGCCAGGCGATCGTTGATCGCCGCACCCAGGCCGGTCGCGGGGATGGGCATGGCGGCGATGCCGCAGAGGCCGCGCACGGCACCCTCCGCGTCGAGCGCGCGCAGCCCCTCGAAAAGGCGCGAGGCCGCCTCAAGGAGGTCGCGGCGCAGGGAAAGCTGGAAGACGGCGCCGGCGCCGGCGAGCGGCTTACCGAAGGCGAGCAGCGCCTCGTCGGCGCGTACGGACGTGGCGTCGAGGCGCACCGGCAGCCTCGGTGCGTAGTGCGAGGCAAGCTGGCCCGGAGAGCGTGGCGCGGCAGCCGGCGTGGTCGCCTCGGCGACAGGCCCGATCGTGGCCTCGATCGCCTCGCGGGTGACGCCGCCATGGCGCAGCAGCGTGGGCGGGCCAGCGAGGTCGAGCACGGTGCTCTCGACGCCGACCAGGCACGGGCCGGAGTCCAGAATCGCGGCGATGCGTCCGCCAAGTTCCGCCATGACATGCTCGGCGCGGGTCGGGCTGATCTTGCCGGAACGATTCGCCGAGGGGGCGGCCACCGCCTCGCCGACCGATTGGAGCAGCGCGTGCGCGGCGGTCGCGGAGGGGACGCGGACGGCGAGCGTGGGAAGCCCCGCGCCGGCGAGCAGCGAAACGGGGCAGTCCTCGCGGCGCGGCAGGACAAGGGTGAGCGGGCCAGGCCAGAAGCGCGCGGCGAGCGTCCTTGCCGCATCGTTCGCCACCACATCGCGGAAGGCAGCTTCGGTCGATGAATAGTGACAGATCAGTGGGTTGAACTGCGGTCTTTCCTTTGCTTCGTAGATACGGGCGACCGCCTCGCCGTCCGCGGCACGAGCGCCGAGTCCGTAGACCGTCTCGGTGCCGAAGGCGACGAGTTCGCCGGCGCGCAGCAGCGCCGCGGCGCGGGCGATGCCGGCCGGATCGGGGGCGAGAAGCTCGGTCACGCGGTGGACGTCAGGGGCGGCCGGTGCAGACGAAGCCCGGATTCGCCCAGCCCGGCATGCCGTAGCGCAGCTCGCCGCCGTCGAGTCGTGCGACTCGCCCGCCGGCGGCCTCCAGCATCGCCTGCGCGGCGGCGGTGTCCCATTCCATTGTCCGCCCGAACCGCGGGTAGAGATCGGCGCTGCCCTCGGCGAGGCGGCAGAATTTGAGCGCGCTGCCCATGTTGACGATCTCCGCCACCTTGCGCCCGGCGAGGAACGGAGCGAGGCGCGGATCGTCGCTATAGTGGCGCGACGCGACGACCACGATGCCGGATTCGGGAGCGACACGCGCCCTGATCGGCGCCATGCCGGTGGCGTCGCGCTTCCATGCCCCCTTCCCGACGATGCCGCCATAGACGGCCCCAGCGACCGGCGCGCCGACCGCCCCGAGCACCGCGCGCCCGTCCTCGACCAGGCCGACGCAGACGGCGAAATCGTCCCGGCCCTTGGCGAACTCGCGCGTGCCGTCCAGCGGATCGACCAGCCAGAAGCGCGGACCCGGCTCGGTGACGCGGCCGGAGGCGATCTCCTCCTCGGCGACCACGGGGATCGCCGGGGTCGTCGCGCGCAGGCCGGCGGTGATCAGCGCCTCGGCGGCTTGGTCGGCCTCCGTCACCGGCGTGTCGTCCTCTTTTTGGCGGGTGGCGAAGCCGCGGGCGCGGACGGCGAGAATCGCCTCGCCGCCGCGGGCGGCAAGCGTCATCGCGAGGTCGAGAAGCTGGTCGTGGTGCATGCGATGCTTATGGCCGATTGCCCGCCCGCTGGCCACGCGGCACCGTCAATTGCGGCCCCTCTGGCCAATCCCCCTCGCGCTGCTACCTTTCCACCCGACAAGCAGGAGAGAACGCATGCCCGAGTTTGCCTTCGCCAAGCCCGCCTTGCCCCGCGCCGGCGCGCTGGTGCTGTTGATCGCCGAGGGCGAGATGCCCTGGCAGGCGGCCGACACGGCGGCCGGCGGCGGCATCACCCGCGCGCTAAAGGCCGCGGAGTTCACCGGCAGGAAGGGGCAGACCTGCACTATCCTCGCCCCCGCGATGCCGGGCGGGACCATCTCGCGCGTCGTCGCCATCGGCCTGGGCAAGGCGGGCGAGGTCACACGGCTCGGCGCCGAGGAGGCGGGCGGCGCCGCGGCGGCGCTGCTGGCGCGCGAGCAGCATGCGACGGTCGCGGCCCAGGGCCTGACGCCCGGCCTCGCGGCGTCCGTGGCCACCGGGATGGCGCTGCGCGCCTGGCGGTTCGACCGCTACCGCACCATGGAGAAGGAAACCGACAAGCCGAAGCTTGCCAAGGTCACGGTGCTGACCGAGGACCTCGCCGCCGCGCGCGCCGCGCACGCGCCGATGGCAGCCGTGGTCGACGGCGTGTTTCTCAGCCGCGAGCTGGTGGCCGAGCCGCCCAACGTCCTCTTCCCCGCGGAGATGGCGGAACGCTGCCGCCGGCTCGAACCGCTCGGCGTGAAGGTCGAGATCCTCGGGCCGAAGGAGCTCAGGAAGCTGGGCTTCGGCGCGTTGCTCGGCGTGGCCCAGGGCAGCGCGCATGAGCCGCGCATGGTGGTGATGCAGTGGCATGGCGCCGGCGGGCGCGGCAAGGGCGGCGGCGGGCAGAAGGAGGGCGCGCCGCTCGCCTTCATCGGCAAGGGGGTGACGTTCGACACCGGCGGTATCTCCATCAAGCCCGCGGCCGGCATGGAGGACATGAAGTGGGACATGGCCGGCGCCGGCGCCGTGGTGGGGCTGATGGCGGCCCTTGCCGGGCGCAAGGCGAAGGTGAACGCGGTGGGGCTGGTGGGCCTGGTCGAGAACATGCCCTCGGGCGCCGCGCAGCGGCCGGGCGACGTGGTCAAGACCGCTTCCGGCCAGACGGTCGAGGTGATCAACACCGACGCCGAGGGAAGGCTCGTGCTCGCCGACGTGCTCTGGTACTGCCAGCAGCGCTTCGAGCCGCGCTTCATGATCGATCTGGCGACGCTGACCGGGGCGATGATCATCGCGCTCGGGCATGAGTGTGCCGGGTTCTTCAGCAACGACGATGCGCTCTCGAAACAGCTTCACGAGGCGGGCGAGGCGACCGGCGAGAAGCTGTGGCGGATGCCGCTGGGCGAGGCCTACGACAAGCAGATCAAGTCCGACATCGCGGACATGAAGAACGTAGGCGGCAGGCCGGGCGGCGCGATCACGGCGGCGCAGTTCGTGCAGCGCTTCGTCAACAAGAAGACCTGGGCGCATCTGGACATCGCGGGCATGGCGTGGAGCAGCAAGGACGCGCCCTGCGTGCCGAAAGGGGCGACCGCGTTCGGCGTGCGCCTGCTCGACCGGCTCGTCGCCGACCATTACGAGAAGTAGCGGTTGGCGGGCTTCTCCCGTGTCGCGGTGCGGGCGGTGGCGTTTCCGCCCGATCGCGCGCCGATCGCGGTCCCCTCCCCGCGTGGCGCGGAGGCGACGTTCGAGGATGGCTGGCGCGACGGTTGGCGGGTTCTGAGCGGGCCCATCGCCGCCTGCGCCGCCGCCCTCGCCACCATCCCGCACGCGGCGCTCGATGCGCGCGGGCTGCCGGCGGCGCAGGCCGTGGAGCTGGCGCGGCGCGTGGTGGAGCGGAGCTGGCGCTGGGAAGAACTGAAGCGCGAGCGAGAGACAGTGCTCGTGAGGCTCGACGTGGTGACGGACGCGCCGGTGCTGTTCGAGGCCGCCTGGGCGCGGATGGCGGCGGTGCTGGCGGGCCAGGATTTCTGCCGCGAGCTGGTGGCGCTGCCGGCGAACATGCTGAACCCCGCGACCTTCGCGCAACGCGTGGCGCCGCTCGCCGAACTCGGCATCGGCATCGAGATGCTGGGACGCGGCGACCTGCGCCGCGCGGGGCTGCGCGGATTGCTGGCGGTCGGGCGGGCGAGCGCGCACCCGCCGCGGGTGGTCGCGCTCACCTGGCCTGGGGACGGCGGCGCGGCGCCGCTCGCCTTTGTCGGCAAGGGCCTCACCTTCGACACCGGCGGCGTCTCCATCAAGCCGGCGGCGGGGATGGAGTCGATGCGCGCCGACATGGCCGGGGCAGCGGCGTGTGCCGGGGCAATCATGGCGCTGGCGCTGCGCCACTCCCCCTGCCCCGCCGTCGCGGTGCTGGCGCTGGCCGAGAACGCGATCGGCGCCGATGCCTGGCGGCCCTCGGACGTGATCGAGATGGCGGACGGCACCGAGGTCGAGATCGTCGATACGG
>DAHUXX010000201.1 GCA_027306955.1 Acetobacteraceae bacterium
GGACCGTTTTGGAAGAGACCCGGGCAGAACAGCGCCATGAGCTGGTGCAGAACCTCGAAGAGGGCCAGGTCATCGACGGAGCGGTCAAGAACATCACCGACTACGGCGCGTTCGTCGACCTCGGCGGCGTCGATGGCCTGCTGCATGTGACGGACATCGCCTGGCGGCGCGTCAACCACCCGTCCGAGGCGCTGCAGATCGGCCAGCAGGTGCGCGTGCAGGTGATCCGCTTCAACCCGGAGACCCAGCGCATCAGCCTCGGCATGAAGCAGCTCGAGACCGATCCGTGGGAAGGCGTGATGGCGAAGTACCCGCCGGGCGCCAAGTACACGGGCCGCGTCACCAACATCACCGACTACGGCGCCTTCGTGGAGCTGGAGCCGGGGGTCGAGGGGCTGGTGCACGTCTCCGAGATGTCGTGGACCAAGAAGAACGTGCATCCCGGCAAGATCGTCGCCACCAGCCAGGAGGTGGAGGTGCTGGTGCTCGACGTGGACGCCGCCAAGCGCCGTATCTCGCTCGGCCTCAAGCAGGTTCAGCGCAACCCGTGGGAGCAGTTCCAGGACGAGCACCCGATCGGCTCCACGATCGAGGGCGAGATCCGCAACATCACCGAGTTCGGGCTCTTCGTGGGGCTCGCACCGGAGATCGACGGCATGGTGCACATGTCCGATCTCTCCTGGGACGAGCCCGGCGAGCTGGCGATGGCGAAGTACGAGAAGGGCCAGGTGGTGAAGGCCAAGGTGCTCGACATCGACATCGAGAAGGAGCGCATCTCGCTCGGCATCAAGCAGCTGCAGGACGATCCGGCGGCGGCCGTGCTCGACCGCGTCCACAAGGGTGCGATCGTCACCTGCGTCGTCACCGCGGTGCAGTCCAACGGCATCGAGGTGCGCGTGGACGACGTGCTCACCGGCTTCATCCGCCGCGCCGAGCTTGCCCGCGACAAGGCGGAGCAGCGGCCGGACCGGTTCGCGGTCGGCGAGAAGGTCGATGCCAAGGTCACCGCGATCGACCGTTCCGCCCGCAAGCTCCAGCTCACGATCAAGGGCAAGGAGGTCGAGGAGGACAAGCAGGCGATCGCCGACTACGGCACGTCCGACAGCGGCGCCTCGCTCGGCGACATCCTCGGGGCGGCGATCCGCCGGCGCAACCAGCAGGCCCAGACGGAAGAGTAACCGTCGGACGAGTAACGGGCCGGCCTGGCCGGCGACAAACTGGCTCCCGCCCTCGTGGCGGGAGCTTTTTTGTTGGCTCACAAGCACTTGCGCCACGCGTGCGATTGACGCCCAGGTTCCGTTCTGGCAGCGTCCGTCGGCAAGCGGACAAAATCCGTAAGGCTACAACAATGATTTCAGGGACGGCACCAGCGGCGAGGCCATGACCAAGTCGGAATTGATCGCGGAGCTGGCAACGGCGAATCCGCATCTTACCGCACGCGACGTCGAAACGATCGTCGCCACCGTGTTCAACGAGATCACCGCGGCCCTGTCGCGCGGGGAGCGGGTGGAGCTGCGCGGCTTCGGCGCCTTCTCGGTCAAGAAGCGCGACGCGCGGCTCGGGCGCAACCCGCGTACCGGCGCGTCCGTTCCGGTGGACGAAAAGGCGGTGCCGTTCTTCAAGGCCGGCAAGGAGCTGCGCGAGCGCGTCAACCGCAGCAAGCGCGGCACCTGAAGGCTTGCCATGCTGCGCCTGCTGTTCGCGGCACCGTTCGTCCTGATCATCGTCGTCTTCGCGCTGTCCAACCGGCAGATGGTGCAGCTCGGCCTGTGGCCCACGGATGTCTCGGTCGAGCTGCCCGTCGCCCTCGCGATCCTGGTGCCGGCGGCACTCGGCTTCCTGCTCGGCGCGGTCGTGATGTGGTTTGCCGCCGTCGCCCAGCGCCGCCGCGCCGGGCGCGCGGAGCGCCGTGCTGACCTGCTCGCCGCCGATCTCGCGAAGCTGCGCGCCGCGCCGCGCGCCGGCACGGCGCTGCCGCCGGCGTGACCCGCGTCAAGATCTGTGGCGTCAACGACGCCGCCGGGTTCGACACCGCGGTCGAGGCCGGCGCCGACTGGATCGGGCTCAATTTCTTTGCCCGTTCCCCACGCTTCGTGACGGCCGCGCAGGCGACGGCGCTCGCGGCGCGCCGCCCGGCCGGCGGGCCGAAACTGGTCGGCCTCTTCGTCGAACCCGCCGATGACGAGGTGGCCCGCGTGCTGGACACGGCGCCGCTCGATATCCTCCAGATTTATGCCGCCCCCGGCCGCGCCGCCGCGATCGCCGCGCGCGTCGCCAGGCCGTTCTGGCGCCCGGTCGCGGTGAGCACGGCCGCGGACCTGCCCGGTGCCATGCAGGGGGCCGCGGCGCTGCTGATCGAGGGCAGCGCGCCGCCGGATGCCACGCGCCCCGGCGGCAATGCCAGCCTCTTCGACTGGTCGCTGATCGGCACCTGGCACGCGCCCGGGCCATGGCTGCTCGCGGGCGGCCTCACGCCCGGAAACGTTGCGGCCGCGATCCGGGCGACCGGCGCCGAGGCGGTCGACGTCTCCTCGGGCGTCGAATCGGCGCCCGGACGCAAAGATCCCGCCCGCATCCGCGCCTTCATCGCGGCGGCGAAGGCGGCCTGATCATCAAAACATTGCACGCCCGGCGCGCCAGATGTCGTATGCTCGCCGCATGAGCCCGTTCCGCCCCCGGTTCTTGCTGCTTGCCGCCGCCGCCTTCGCGGTCTCGGCGCAGGCACCACCGCAAACGGCACCGACCACGGGGACGACGCCGGATCAGACACCTTCATCGGCGCCCGCCACGGCCCCGGTGCCCCCCGCGATCGACGACGCCGGCGCGCAGATGATCGTCGATGGCATCCACGCCATGCTCGCCGGCATGCTCGGCACGCTCGCACCCGCGGCCGACCTTCTTCACGCCTCGGTCCAGGGCGACCATTACCGTATCGAAATACCCGTCGCGCATCGCTGGAGCGGCGGCGGCATCGGCGGCGATTCCATCGGCGCCGACCTGATCCCGCTCGGCCAGGGACGCTGGCGGATCGCTGACGGCGCCCTGCCGGGCCGCCTCGAGTTCAGCGTCGACCATCCACCTCCCGGCGTCGTCGGCAGCACCGCGGTCACCATGGAGGAAGGCAGTTTCTCGGGCGTGATCGACACGACGCTGGCGACGCCAACGAGGCTCGACTTCCACATCGCGGACGAACACCTGGCCGGCGAGGGCCCGGGGGTCAGCAGCGGCGGGCATCTCGATGCCGCCGATGGCTCGCTGCTCGTGACACCCGCCGCGGATGGCCGCGTCACGCTGCTCGACACCAGCAGCATGCGGGGCCTGCACACGACCTCCGTGGTTGGCAAGCTCAAGACCGGCAGCGACGTCGCGAGTGCCAGCGGCTCGCTGCGCATCCGCAATCTTTCGCTGCCGGCGCTGCGCGCAGGGATACACGCGATCAGCACCCTGGCGACGCTGCCGAACCCGGCGCCCGGCACCGGCACCGACCCGGCGATCCGCGAGCAGCTGCACACGCTGATCGCCGACCTCGCGGGTGGCGCGACCTCGATCTCGGTGCGCTCCTCCGAGCGGGGGATGGTGATCCATGGCGCTGGCCCGGTGCAGGGCACGATCGCTCATTTCGGCTTCGGCATGCGGCTCGGCGAGCGCAACGGCAGCGTCGCGCTGGCGCTTCGTTTCGTGGTCGACAAGCCGTCCTTCCCCGCGCTCCCGGCCGGAATCCTGGCCAGGTTCTTGCCCAGCCGCGTGGTGCTGAAGCCGCGTTTCGCCGGCATCGACGCCGCGGCGCTGCGCCGCACGCTCGACGCCGCCGTGGACAACCCCGAGCCCAACGCCTTCCCGGGGCTGGTCATGGCGGTGCTGGACGCGCATCCCGCGACCGTCGCGATCGACGAGCTCGCGATCGACACCGGGCCGGCGCGCATCAGCGGCCACGGCACGCTCACCGTGCACGGCCCGGGCGACGCGCAGGGGACCGCGACGCTGCGCGCGACCGGCATCGACGTCGCGATGAAGGAACTCTCCGCCGATCCGCAGGGCCAGCAGGCGCTTGGCATGCTCATCTTCCTCAAGGGCCTCGCCAAGCCGGAGGGTGACGCGCTGGTCTGGCACCTCGTCTTCGACGGGCAGAAACTGCTGGTGAACGGCAACGATGTCTCCGCCCTGGCGCCGGAGGCGCCGAAATAGGCGCACGCCGCCGAATGCGCCGAAATAGGGGCGCCGAAGCAGACAGGCGCGCATGGCGGCTGCGCGGAGGTCACGCATGACGCGGCGTCGCCTTCCGGCCTAGTGTTTCCAGCGCGGAAACGGCCAGACCCAGTCCCAGCCCAACCAGCCTATGTCAGCCCCCACAGCGACCCCCCAGGCAGTCATGGGCCGTCCGCGTTTCGCGCTGACGCGCCAGCATCTGCAGTTCGCCTATGTCTGCGTCATCTGGGGCGGCACGTGGCTGGCGATGAAGGTGGGCATCGCCGTCGTCCCCCCCGCCATGTTCTCGGGCATTCGCTGGACCTGCGCGGGGCTTGTGCTGCTGGGAATGGAGGCGATGCGCGGCCATCGCCGCCGCATCACCGCGCGCGACATGGTGATGCTGGCGCCCGTCACCTTCCTCCTTATCGTGGTCAACCAGGTGGTGCAGCTCTACGCGCTGCGCTTCGTCTCCTCCGGTATCGCCGCCGTGATCAGCGCGGCACTCACGCCGCTGGCACTGCTCGGCATCGGCTGGGGCATGGGGCAGGAGCGGATCACGCGGATGCGGCTGGCCGCGATCGGGATCGGCATCGCGGGCGTTTTGCTGCTGTTCGTCCCGCAGGCCGCGCAGGGGTCGCTGGCGCCCGGGGAGCTGCTGGGCGCCGCCGGCATCGTCGTCTCGACGCTGGCCTATTGCTGGGGCTCCCTGCTGATCCGGCCGATGATGCGCCGGTTCCCGCCGGTGGAACTGGCGGCCGTCACCAACCTCATGGGCGGGGTCGCGCTGGTGGTGGGCTCGCTCGCCTTCGAGCCCGGGTCGGTGCGCGCGCTCAACTTCACCTGGGGGTGGGAGGCCTGGCTCGGCTGGCTCTACCTCGTGGGCCCGGCTGCGACCGGGGCGACGCTGATGTACTACCTCCTGGTTCGCGACTGGGGTGCCGCGAAGGCCGGGACCTATGCCTTCGTGTCGCCGGTGATCGCGGTCATCGCCGGCATGGTGCTGCTCGGCGAGCATATCGGCGTCTCGGAGGCGGTGGGCATGGCGACGATGCTCGCGGGCGCGGCGCTGGCCCTGCGCCCGGAACCAGCGCCGGCCACCACCCCGGCCACGGCCGGCGTCCCTGCCGCCTGACCCGGACCCTATCGACACCCTGTCTCGACATCCATGGACGGGACGGCGTGACCCGCGCCGCCACCCTTGCTAAGAGCGCCGCGTGAACACACCCATCCCACCCCCCCCCCTCGCCAATTCGCTGCGCACCGGGCCCGACGAGCGGGGCCATTTCGGTCCTTTCGGCGGACGGTTCGTCGCCGAGACGCTGATGCCCCTCATCCTCGAGGTCGAGGCGGCCTATCGTGCCGCCCGCGCCGACCCGTCCTTCCAGGCGGAGATCGAGAGGCTGCTGCGCGACTACGTGGGCCGGCCGAGCCCGCTGTGGTTCGCCGAGCGGCTCTCCGAGGAGCTCGGGGGCGCGCGCATCTACTTCAAGCGCGACGAGCTCAACCATACCGGCGCGCACAAGATCAACTCCTGCGTCGGCCAGATCCTGCTGGCACGGCGCATGGGCAAGACGCGCATCATCGCGGAGACCGGCGCCGGCCAGCACGGTGTCGCGACGGCCACGGTCTGCGCGCTCTTCGGCCTGCCCTGCACGGTCTATATGGGGGCGACCGACGTCGAGCGGCAAAAGCCCAACGTGTTCCGCATGAAGCTGCTCGGCGCCGAGGTGCGGCCCGTGACGTCCGGCGCCGGCACGCTCAAGGACGCGATGAACGAGGCGCTGCGCGACTGGGTGGCGAACGTGCGCGACACCTATTACCTCATCGGAACGGTCGCCGGCCCGCACCCGTACCCGATGATGGTGCGCGACTTCCAGTGCGTGATCGGCGAGGAGGCCAAGGCGCAGCTCGAGGCAGCGACCGGAAGGCTGCCGGACGTGGCGGTCGCGTGCATCGGCGGCGGATCGAACGCGATGGGGCTGTTCCACCCGTTCCTCGACGACCGCGCCGTGCGCCTCATCGGCGTCGAGGCGGCCGGCGACGGGCTCGACACCGAGCGCCACGCCGCGTCCCTCTCGCGCGGGCGGCCTGGCGTGCTGCACGGCAACCGCACCTACCTGCTGCAGGACGCGGACGGGCAGATCCAGGAGGCGCACTCCATCTCGGCCGGCCTCGATTATCCCGGCGTCGGGCCCGAGCACTCCTGGCTGCACGACATCGGCCGCGTGGAATACGCCGCCGCCACCGACCAGGAGGCGCTCGCGGCGGTCCAGCTCTGCACCCGCACGGAGGGCATCATTCCGGCATTGGAACCGGCGCACGCGCTGGCGCATGTGGCGAAAATCGCACCGGCGATGGACCGCGAGGCGATCGTGCTGATGAATCTCTGCGGCCGCGGCGACAAGGACATCTTCACCGTCGCCGACGCGCTGGGGGTGAAGCTGTGAGCCGCATCGCCGCCCGTTTCGCGCAACTGAGCAAGGAGGGGCGCGGGGCGCTGATCCCGTTCCTCGAAGCCTGGGACCCGGACCACGAGACCTCCGCCGCGATGCTGGCTGGCATGCCCGCGGCGGGTGCGGACCTGATCGAGATCGGTGTGCCGTTCAGCGACCCGATGGCGGACGGCCCGATCATCCAGGCCGCCGGCAAGCGCGCGCTCAAGGCGGGTGCCACGCTCGCGCGCACGCTCGCCATGGTGCGGGAGTTCCGCGCCGGCGACACGGCGACGCCGATCGTGCTGATGGGCTATCTCAATCCGATCCTGTCCTACGGAACGGAACGCTTCTGCACCGATGCCGCGGCCGCGGGCGTCGACGGCCTCATCGTCGTCGATCTGCCGGCCGAGGAGAGCGACCTGCTCGCGCCGCTCGCGGCGAGGGCCGGGCTCGACATCATCCGCCTGGTGGCGCCGACGACGAACGACGCCCGCATGCCGCACGTGCTCGATGGCAGCTCCGGCTTCGTCTACTACGTCGCCATCACCGGCATCACGGGGACGCGCAGCGCCAGCGGCGAGGAGCTGTCGGCGGCGCTGCCGCGCATCCGCCGGGTGACGCGGCTGCCGGTCGCCATCGGCTTCGGCGTGCGTACCCCGGCGCAGGCGGCCGAGGCGGTGCGCGTCGCCGATGCCGCCGTGGTCGCCTCGGCGCTGATCGACACGATGGCCGGAACGCTCGACGCAAAAGGGCGCGCCACCGCGACGACCGTCTCCACCGTGCTCGCCGGCGTGAAGGCGCTCGCCGAGGCGGTGCGCGCGGCCCGCGCCGGCGCGTGAGGAAGCACCGATGAGCTGGCTCACCGAATATGTCCGCCCGAAGATCCGCACCCTGCTCGGGCGGCGGGAGGTGCCGGACAATCTCTGGACGCAATGCCCGTCCTGCCAGCAGATGCTGTTCGCGGCGGAACTGGAGCGGCACCGGCGCGTCTGCCACCATTGCGGCCACCACCTGCGCGTGCCGGCGCCGCAGCGGCTGGAGTGGACGTTCGACGCCGGCAGCTACACCCGCGTCGAGCTGCCCAAGGTCGCCGCCGACCCGCTGCGCTTCCGCGACACCAAGCGCTACACGGACCGGCTGCGCGAGGCGCGCGAGAAAACCGGGCTCGAGGACGCGCTGGTCGTGGCCCACGGCAGCATCGGCGGGCACAAGGCCGTCGTTGCCGTGATGGCGTTCGAGTTCATCGGCGGCTCCATGGGCGCGGCCGTGGGCGAGGGGATCGTTGCCGCCGCGAAACTCGCGGTGCTGCAGCAGGCGCCGCTCATCGTGTTCACCGCGTCGGGTGGCGCGCGCATGCAGGAGGGGGCGATCAGCCTCATGCAGATGCCGCGCACCGTCGCCGCCGTGCAGATGGTGCGCGAGGCGGGGCTGCCTTTCATCACGGTGCTGACCGACCCGACGACCGGCGGCGTCACCGCGAGCTTCACGATGCTGGGCGACGTGCAGATCGCCGAACCCGGTGCCGAGATCGGCTTCGCCGGCGCGCGCGTCATCGAGCAGACGGTGCGCGAGAAGCTGCCGGAAGGGTTCCAGCGCTCCGAATACCTGCTGGCGCACGGCATCCTCGACATGGTGACGAAGCGCGCCGATCTGCCGGCAACGCTCGCGCGCGTCATCGGCCTGCTCACCGTCGCCCACCAGGAAGCCGCCTAGGCACGCATGTCCGGCCGCATCGAGGGGCTGATCGCGCGCCTGCAAGCGCGGCATCCGCGCCTCATCGACCTCTCGCTCGGGCGCTTGCAGCGCGTGCTCGCCGCGCTGGGCGACCCGCACCGCCACCTGCCGCCGGTGCTGCACGTCGCCGGCACCAACGGCAAGGGCAGCACCTGCGCCTTCATGCGCGCGATCGGCGAGGCGGCGGGGATGCGCGTGCACGTCTTCACCTCGCCGCACCTGGTGCGCTTCAACGAGCGCATCCGCCTCGCCGGGACGCTGGTCTCCGACTCGGTGCTGGAGGCGGCAGTCGGCACCGTCGAGCGGGTCAATGCCGACGCACCTCTTTCCGTGTTCGAGACAATCCAGGCCGCCGCGTTCCTGCTCTTCGCCGAGACGCCGGCCGATCTGTGCGTGCTGGAGGTTGGGCTCGGCGGACGCTGGGACGCGACCAACGTCGTCGAGCATCCGGCGGCCTGCGCCATCACCTCCATCTCCATGGACCACCGCGACTTCCTCGGCGACACGATCACCAGGATCGCGGGCGAGAAGGCGGGGATCATCAAGCCGGGCGTGCCGGTCGCGACCGGGCGGCAGGTCGCGGAGGCGATGGCGGTGATCGAGGCCGAGGCCGCGGCCCAGGGCGCGGCCCTGCTGCGCCGCGACCATGAATGGAGCGTTGAGCCTGCCGCGGGCGGCCTGCTGTGGCGCGACGCCGGCCACGCCTTGCCGCTGCCCTTCCCGTCGCTGCCGGGCGAGCACCAGCACGACAACGCGGGGATCGCGGTCGCCGCGGTCCGCGCGGCACGGCTCGGCATCGGCAACGAAGCCATCGCCGCCGGCATCGCGCGCGCCGCCTGGCCCGCGCGGTTGCAGCGCCTCGCCGGCGCGCTCGCGAAATCCCTGCCGCCGGGCTGGGAGCTCTGGCTCGACGGCGGGCACAACGAGGGCGGCGGCGCCGTGATCGGCGCCTTCCTCGCCGGCTGGACGGACCGGCCCGCGCATGTGGTGGTCGGCATGAAGAAATCGAAGGACAGCGCGGGGTTCCTCGCCCCGATCCTGCCGCATGCCGCGACGCTGTGGGCGGTGGCGGAGCCGGGCCAGCACCTCGCGATGCCAGTCGAGGACATCGTCGCGGCCTCGGGCGGCGTCGCGCGGCCGGGGCCGACCGTCGCCGAGGCGCTCGCGGCGCTCGCGCGCGAACCAGGAGCGCGCGAGAGGCCCGCGCGCGTGCTGATCTGCGGCAGCCTCTACCTCGCGGGCGAAGTGCTCAAGGCCGACGGAACGCTGCCGGAATAGGCGCGGCGCCTCAGCGCACGCGCCGCCAGACCAGGCCCGCGAGCGCGATGTCGCCGAGCGCGATGCCGCGGAAGGCGAAGCCGGTCCGCTCGGTCGCGTCGAGCCGCGCCGGCATCCGCCCGGTGACGAGGTCGGCGAGGTCACCGTTGACGCGCTCTATCGGCACCATCGGCTTCGCCACCGTTCGCTCCTGCGCGAGGTCGTCGATCGCGATCCGGTCGAAGCCCGCGAGCCCGGGTTCGAGCCAGGGCACCGCGAGATCGACCATGGCGGCGAAGGCGCCCGGCCGCATGTGCCGCGCGTCGAGGAAGGGCGCCACGCCGAGATCGACCGAGGTCACGACGATATCCGCGCCTAGCGCCACCTCGGCATCGACGGCCACCGCTTCGAGCCCGCGCGCGCGCACCGCCGCCAGCACCGCGTCGCGGTTCGCTGCCCCGCGCCCGGCGACCAGCACCCGGCGCAGCGGGAACATCTCCGCGAAGGCCGCGAGGTGGGAGTGCGCCTGCACGCCGCAGCCGATCAGCCCCAGCGTGGAGGAATCCGGCCGCGCCAGGCGCTTCGCCGCGACCGCCGAAAGCCCCGCCGTGCGCACCGCGGTGACCCACGGGCCGTCGAGCAGGGCGAGCGGCTCGCCGGTCTGCCCGTCCAGCACCAGCACGCTGCCCAGCACGGAGGCGAGCCCGCGCGCCTTGTTGGCGGCGTTGGCGATCACCGCCTTGACCACCATCACCTCGGCATCAACCGCCAGCATCGCCAGCGCCAGCCGCCCGTCACCGGGCTCGATATAGGCCTTGGGCGCGGTGTGCAGCGCGCCCGTCTCCCGCGCGCGGACGGATTGCTCGATCGCCTCCACCACGTCGACGGTGGAGAGGCGGAGCGCGTCGAGCTGGGCGGCGGAGAGGAAGGCCGGGGCGTCGCCCCGCGTCATGGGCGGTCCGTCATGGCCGGTCCGTCACAGGGCGTTCGCCACCCACTGCCTGAGCGCGCTCTTCGGCGCGGCGCCGACCTGGGTCGCCACCGGCTTGCCGTCCTTGAACAGCATCAGCGTCGGGATGCCGCGCACGTTGTACTGCGTCGGCGTCATCGGGTTCTCGTCGATGTTCACCTTCGCGACCGTCAGCTTGCCGGCGTATTCCGCGGAGATCTCGTCGATCGCCGGCGCGATCGCGCGGCACGGGCCGCACCATTCCGCCCAGAAATCCACCAGCACCGGGCCCGGCGCCTTGAGCACGTCGGCGGTGAAGCTGTCGTCGGTGACGTTCTTCGTGTGTTCGCTCATCTGCTGTTCCTGATCCTCTGGCCCCGATTCGCTGGCGTTCAAGGTGGCGCGCCGCCCCCCCGTGATCAAGCCCGGCCTCGGACCGGCCCATCGATGGACAGGGGTCGGGCCCGCCGCCATGCTGCCGCCAACACAAGGCGGAGGCGGCGCACATGAAAATCTCGATCCTCGACGATGTGTTCGACGTGCTGCGCACGCTGCCCTGCTACGCCAAGCTCGCGGGGCACGACGTCACCATCTGGAACGAGCACGTCCAGGACACCGCCATCCTCGCCGAGCGGCTGAAGGACGCGGAGGTCCTGGTGCTGATCCGCGAGCGCACGCGCATCGAGGCGGCGCTGGTCGAGCGCCTGCCGAAGCTGCGGCTGATCAGCCAGCGCGGCGTCTTTCCGCATATCGACGTGCCGGCCTGCACGCGCGCCGGGATCATCGTCTCCTCCAACCTGCAGGCGGGCGGGCCCTCGCACGCGACGGTGGAACTCACCTGGGCGCTGATCCTTGCCGCCGCACGCCGTCTGCCGGAGCAGATCGCCTCCGCCAAGGCAGGGCACTGGCAATGGGGCATGGGCAGCACGGTGCGCGGCAAGACGCTCGGCATCCACGGCTACGGCAAGATCGGCGCGGCGGTCGCGCAGGTCGGGCGCGCCTTCGGCCTGCCGGTGCTGGTCTGGGCGCGCGAGGAATCCCGCGCGCGCGCCCAGGCTGATGGCCACGAGGTCGCAGCGAGCGCGGAGGATTTCTACAGCCGCGCCGACATCGTGACACTGCACATGCGCATGCTGCCGGCGACACGCGGCATCGTGACCGCTGCGCTGTTGGCGCGCATGAAGCCGCAGGCGATGCTGATCAACACCAGTCGCGCCGGCCTGGTCGAGCCAGGCGCGCTGGAGGCGGCGTTGCGCGCCGGCCGCCCGGGCCTCGCCGCCGTCGATGTCTACGAGCAGGAGCCGGCGGTGTCGCACCCGCTGTTTTCGCTGCCCAACTGCATCTGCACGCCGCATATCGGCTACGTGACGCGCGAGGACTACGAGTCGCAGTTCTCCGACGTGTTCGACCAGATCGTGGCCTATGCCGCGGGCTCGCCGATCAACGTCGTCAACCCCGAGGTGCTCGGCAAGCCAGGCGCGTAGCGGTCGAGCAGCGCGTCCGGCAGTTCCATCACCGCGGCGCCCACGGTCCAGACCAGCACGCAGCGCACCGCGCGGCCGGGCAGGGCGGCGGCGACGGTCGCGCGGTACGCCGCCATCTGGCGCAGATAGGCGACCGGCACCGCGTCCGCCGAGGCGGGCGGATGGCGATCCGTCTTGTAGTCGAGGATGGCGGCACCGTCGGGCGTGATCGCGATGCGGTCCACCACGCCGCCCACGATCATGCCGCCGATGCGGCCGGTGATCGGCACCTCGGCGCGGCTCTGCGGCCCGAACGCGGCGGCGAGCGCCGGGTGCGCCAGCACGGCGGCGACTTCCGCCAATGCCGCCGCGGCGTCGGCCGCCGAGAAACCCTGGCCTGGCGCCTCCAGGAAGCGCCGCACCGCCGCCTCGCGCGAGCCGGGGTCCAGGTCCGGGAGATGCTGCAGCAGCGCGTGCAACGCCCGGCCGCGCGCGCGCGCGCGTGTCGCCTCCATCCGCGCGGCGAGCGGCGAGAGCGCCGCGGGCGGCGCGCCAAAGGCGACCCCTTCCGGCCGGCTCGGTACCAGCGAAGCGACCGCGTCCTCCACCGGCGGCGGGCGCGGGCGCCATTCCGGCGCGGTGCCGGCCCAGTCCGGCGGTGCCGCTTCCACCGCCGCCCGCGCCTGTCCGGCCGTGCGCGGCGACGCCTGCTGCTCGCTCGCGAACACGCGCGCCGGGCCCGGCCAGTCGCCGGCGAGCGGCTCCGTCACGCCAGGCAGCCGGTCGAACCCCTGCTCCACGGCGCGGTACCAGCAATTCCCGGGCGGGCTGTTGACGCCCTTCCAGCCGCAGACGACCAGCCGGTCCTCCGCGCGCGTCAGCGCCACGTAGAGCAGGCGGTTGCGCTCCTCCCGCTCCGCTTCCGCCGCCGCCTGCGCCGCATCGCGCGTCGCCTCGCAGCCGAGCGCGCCACCGGGCGCGTAGACCGGCAGCTCGCGTCCCGTGCCGTCGTCGATCCAGCGCATGCCCTGCGGGCGCGGCGGCTTGCCCGTGGTGTCCGGGAGGATCACCACCGGCGCCTGCAAGCCCTTCGCGCCATGCACCGTGAGGATGCGCACCGCGTCGGCCCCGGCGCCGGGCTCGCGCTTGATCTCCGCCGTCGAGGACCGCAGCCAGTCGAGGAAACCGAGCAGTGACGGCGGCTCCTCGCGCGCATGCTCCAGCGCCATCGCCAGCAGTTCGTCGAGTGGTTCCGCGGCGTCGGCGCCAAAGCGCGCGAGCAGCCGCGCCCGCCCGCCGAGCGGGCCGAGCGCATGCGCGACGAGCGCGTGCGGGGCCACGAAGTCGGCGCGGCGGAACAGCTCCGCGAAGAAGGCGTGCGCCGCCCGCCAGCGCGGGTCCTCTGTCGCGCGCGCCGCGAGTTCCGCGTGCAGCGTGCCCGTCCGCCCCGGCGCGAGCGCGATGAGGTCGTCGTCGTCGAGCCCGCCGAGGGGGCTGGTGAGGAATGTCGCGAAGGCGAGGTCGTCGCCCGGCAGCAGCAGCGCGTCGAGCAGCACGAGGATGTCCGCCACCGCCGGCTGCTCCACCAGCGCCATGCGGTCGAGCCCGGCGACCGGCACGCCGCGCGCCTTGAGGTCGCGCACCAGCGCGCGCTCGAACACGCCGCGCTTGCGCACCAGCAGCATGATGTCGCCTGGCCGTAGCCGCCGTGCCCGCGCGGGCAGCATCTCACCGGTCGCGGGATTCGTTGCCGACGCGATCCATTGTCCGAGCATTGCGGCGAGGCGCTGCGGCGCACCCAGGGCGCTCGCGTTGGCCGCCGTGACCGTCCATGGTCCAGGCTCGTCCACGGCGCGGGCCTCCACCAGCGGCCAGAGCTCCACGCGCCCCGCCTCGCCCTCGCGCGCGCTGCGATGATGCAGCGTGGCGGGCGGGGTCACGCCGTCGCAGACATCGCCGGCGGCGAACACCGCGTCCACCAGCGCCAGCACCGGGGCGGCGGAGCGGAACGAAACATCGAGCGCCACCGCGTGGAACGCCTCTCCCGCGAGCCTGCCAAGACGTTGCGCCTGGCGATCGAATTCCACCGGTGCTGCGCCCTGGAAGCTGAAGATGGACTGCTTGCGGTCGCCGACGGCGAAGATCGTTCGCAGGCCTGGCTTCGCGCCGAGGCCAGCAAAGAACTCCTCGGTCAGCCGGTCCACGATCTCCCATTGCGCGGGCGAGGTGTCCTGCACCTCGTCGAGCAGCAGATGGTCAAGCCCGCCGTCGAGCTTGTAGCGCACCCAGGCCGCACCGGGGTCACGCAGCATCTGCTGCGTCTTCGCAATGAGGTCGGCGTAGTCGAGCAGCCCCGTCGCGTCCTTGTGGGCGGCGTAATGCTCGGCGATGGGCGAGGCAAGGCCGGCCAGTGCCGCGGAGACGGCGGCGATCTCGTGTGCCGCGATCGCATCCTCCAACGCCAGGATCCGTTCCGCCTCCGCCGCCACGGCTTCGAGGAAGACCTGCTGCGCCGGCGTCGCCTTGCCGTCACTGACGCGGAAGCGCCGCGCCGCGCCGCTCGATCCGATGATGCAACGGCGCCAGGTATCGAAGTCGCCCGGCGTGTCGAGCCAGGCCAGCATGCGCGCCGCGAAGTCCCGTGCCTCCTTGCCCTTGTCCAGACCGCGCGCGGTGCGCCGCAGCGCCGCCGCGTCCATCCCCGCGAGCAGCGCCGCGCGCGCCGCCTCGGGATCGTCGGCGGCGCCAAGCACCCGCCGCAGCGCCGTCTCAAGATGCGCGGCGCCGGCCGGCATCGCGTCGTCCAGACGTTGCGGATCCATGATGAGCGTCGCCACCAGGCCACGGAAGTCGCGCAGGTCCATCCGCGCCGCGACGCGCGCGACCAGCGGCGCCGACGCGTCGCGCGCCAGCAGGTGCTCGACCTCCGCGCCGAGGGCCGCCGCCATCCGCGTCTCCTCCGCGAGGCGGAAGCGCGGCGACAGCGCCGCCTCGATCGGGAAGCGCCGCAGCAGGGACTGGCAGAACGCGTGCACCGTCTCGATGCGCATGCCGCCGGGCAGGTTCAGCACGCGCGCGAGCAGGCGCCGCGCCTCCGCGCGCGTCGTGGTGGAGGGCGTGAGGCGCAGGTCCGCCAGTGCCTGGTCCAGGGCCGCGTCCGGCGCCCGTGCCCAGTCGGTGAGCCGCTGCTGCAGCCGCACCGCCATTTCCGCCGCCGCCGCGCGGGTGAAGGTGAGGCAGAGGATGCCGGCGGGGTCGGCGCCGCCGAGCATCAGCCGCAGCAGCCGGTCCGTCAGCAGCTTGGTCTTGCCGGTTCCCGCCGAGGCCGCGACGAAGGCCGAGACAAGCGGGTCCGAGGCGAGGAGCTGCGATGCCGCGGCCGCCTCAAGTGGGTTCATCGCCGTCCTCCCCGCCATCCCACTCCGCGAGCCGCGCCAGTTGTGCGTATGCCGGGAAACGCGGCCGCCACGCGGCGTGCGGCTGCGCGCGATAGGGCGTCGCCGGGTCATCATAGGTCCGCACCAGGCGAAGCAGCCCGGCCTCGGCATCGGCGATGGCCTGTGCGAGCGCCGCAGGGTCGTCCGCGAACAGCGTGCTCACCTCGCCCGCCGGGTCGCGGCCGGAAAGCCGCCAGTAGGTCAGTTCGCGCGCCGGCAGCGGCGCGAGGCCACGGAAGGCGCCGGCACGTGCCATTGCCGCCTCCAGCAGCAGTTGCGGCGCGCGGCCGGCCGCGACCTCTTTCTGCGTCGGCGGCTTGCCGGTCTTGTAGTCGAGGATCGCGACCCCGCCCGCCCGCAGCTCCACCCGGTCCGCCCGGCCGCGCAGCTCGACCCCGGGCGGCCCGGCGAGCGCCCAGCGCCCGGAGAGTTCCGTCCTGCCCGCCAGCGCCGGCTGCATCCGGCGCGCGGCCTCCTCCTCCGCCACCCAGGCGGCGATGCGCTGGAGCCGCGGGCCCCACCAAGCGGCGAGCGCCGGGCGCAGGCCGCGCGTCTGCGCGAGGAAGCGCCGGGCAAGGCGATCGGCCGCGTCCGCCGGCCAGGCATCCCCGGCCTCCGTGAAGAAATCCGCCAGCACCGCGTGCACCAGCGTGCCGAAATCCGCCGCGTCCGTGTCCTGTTCCAACGGGTCGAGCGGCTCCAGGCCCAGCACGTGCCGGGCGTGGATCGCATAAGGGTCATTGAGCCAGGTCTCGATCTCGGTGACGGAGAGCCTGCGCGGGCGGCGCGAGAGAGGGGGGCGCGGCTCCGGCGGGTGCGCCGGCGTCACGGCAAGGGGCTGGTCGAGCAGCCCGGCCCAGGACGACGCCGGATGCCCGGGGAGCGACGTACGCGCGGCGATGCGCGTCAGCCAGCGGGCCGGGACGGTCGGTGCCCGGCCGCGCCGCGCGGGAACCGAAAGCACGACCACCGGCGCCGCACAGGCGGCCGCCACGAAATCATGCGCCGCCTGGCCGACGCTCTCCTCGGCGTCCGGCAGGCCGGCGCGCCGGCGCATCGGGCGGGAGAGCCATGGACCCGGATCGGCGGCCTGCGGCCACACGCCTTCCACCAGGCCGCCGAGAACCATCACCTCCGCCGCCTGCAACCGCGCCTCGACCAGGCCCCAGATCGAAACGCGGGGATGCTCGCCCGCGGCGCCGGCACGCAGCGCCCGGCGGCTGCGCACCACGCTGCCCTCCAGCAGCGCGTCGAGCAGCGGCGCGAGGCCGGCCAGGTCCTGCGCCGGCAGGGATGCTAGGGAATCCATCGCCTCGGCGAGCAGGCTTGCCAGCGCCTCGCCCTCCTCCAGCGCCCAGAGCCGCTCCGTGCCCGCGCTTTCCGCCGTCGCGGCCACAGCCTCCGCGGCCTCGGCCAGCGCGGCAAGCTGCGCCACCGGCGGCGCCCGGCCGCCCGCAAGGCGCAGCAGCGGCGCCAGTGCCGCCTCCAGCCGGTCGAGCAGTTCCAGCCCGGCGGCTGATTGCCGCACCTGCGCGTGTCGGCGCAGCCCGGCGATGCTGGCCGGCGGCGCCGGGCCGCGCAGGGCCTCGACCTCCCAGCGCCGCGCGAGTTCGCGGCAGGCGGCGGGATCGAGCCCAAACGCAGCCAGCGGATGCTTCAGCACCGCGAGCAGATGCATCGGCCGTGGTTGCGCCGCCAGCCGGGCGAGCAGGCGCAAGAGCACGCCGGGCGGCGTCTCGGCGACCGGTTCGCCGGCGCTGTCGTCGGCGACCACGCCCCAGCGCACCAGCTCCGCCGAGACGCGCGCCGCCAGCGCCCGGTCCGGTGTCACCAGCGCTGCGCGCTGGCCCGACGTTTCCAGGGCGTCGCGCAGCACCATGGCAATCGCGGCGGCCTCTGCCTGTTCGTCCGCGGCGTCGAGCCGGCGCAGTCCCTCGGGCGCGAGCACCGGCGGCGCGAAGGCGCCCGCGGAGGCGGCCGGCAGCAGGGCCGACTCGAACCGCGCGACGCGCTCCGCCGGGCCGCTCGCCTCACCATGCCAGACGGCGACGTCGCCGCGCGTGGCACCGAGGGCCACGAGGAGATCCCGCATCCCCGCCTGCGGATGGGCCGCCTCCACGGCGTCCCACGAAGCCGCGTCCATGCCCAGTGCCAGGCCCGGCAGGACCACTGCGCCGCGCGGTAGCCGCGCCACCACGCCGGCGAGCCGGGCGACGGAGGGCCGTGCCACCGTGATGCCGGCCAGCCAGACGGGATGGGCCGGCGGCCGGTCCTCCCAGGCGCGTGCCTGGGCACGCAGCAGCGCCGCCTGGCGTGCCGCCGGGTTCATCAGCCCCTGCTCGGCGAGGAAGCGCGGCCAGTGCTCCGTCACGATCTCGAGGAAGCGGACGGTCCGCTGCCAGTGCTCGGCCTCCGAGCCGTCGACCGCCCGGGCCAGCGCCTCGGCAAGCGGCACCTCGGCGCGCTCCGCGTCGTCCAGCAGCGCGGCAAGGTCGGCGGCGAGCCCCCAGGCGCGTTCGAGCGTCCGCGCGCCGCCCGCCTGTTCCGGTGCCGCCAGGATCAGTCGCGCCAGTTCAGCGAGGCGACGCATGGGCGCGATGACCGGCGGCAGGTCGAGCGCGCCGGCAAGCGCCAGCCCCGCCTCGTCCGCGGCGCCGAGGGCGACGATGCGCGGCAGCAGCATCGGCTTACCGCCGCCGGCGCGGAGGAACGCCTCCGCCAGCGCGCGCGCGCCACGGCGCGTCGGCAGCAGGATCAGCCCCGGCGCCAGCGGTGCCGCATGTAGGGCCAGCCATCGCCTCGCGAGGGCGTCGAGGAACGGGACGCCGAGGGGGATGGTCGCGAGGTTCATGTTCCGTCCCAGCCGGTGATGACCGCCTCCCGCGCGTCCCCGCCGGCATGGGCGAGCGCGATGATAATCGCCCCCGCCGGGCGCAGCGCGCCCAGCCGGTCCGGCCATTCCACCACCACGATATCCGCCAGTGCCTGGTCCCAGCCGAGCTCCGCCAGGTCGCCCGGCCCCGCGAGGCGCCAGAGATCGAAATGGTGGATGCGCCCGCGCCTCGTTTCATAGGTCTGCACCAGGGTGAAGCTGGGGCTCGGCACCTCCAGCGCCGGGTCGCCGGCAGCGGCGCGGATCAGGGCGCGGGCGAAGGCGGACTTGCCGGCGCCGAGTGGCCCTTCGAGCAGCACCGCGTCGCCAGGTGCGAGGCGCCGGGCGAGCCGCGCGGCCAGCGTCTCGGTCGCGGCGAGGTCAGGCAGATGCATGGCGCACGATCCGCCGGCGGGCCGATTCCTTCAACCAGGGGGGTTCGGCAGCCGCTTGCCACGGCGGCTGGCCAGCCTTACGCCCCGCGACCATGGACGCGATCGAGACGCCACGCGCCACCGGCGTGATTGAAACAGATGTCGCCATCGTCGGCGCCGGCCCGGTGGGCCTGTTCGCCGTGTTCGAGCTCGGCATGCTGCGCATGCGCGCGGTGCTGATCGACGCCCTGGGCGAGGTCGGCGGGCAATGCACCGCGCTCTATCCGGAGAAGCCGATCTACGACATCCCGGCGCATGCCGCGATCGAGGCCGGTGACCTGGTGGCCGCGCTGGAGAATCAGATCGAGCCGTTCGGCGCGCCGCGCCTGCTCGGCCAGCGCGTCGCCACGCTCACCGGCGCGCGCGGCGGCTTCACGCTCGGCACGGACGCGGGCAACACGGTGCGCGCCAAGGCCGTGATCGTCGCGGCCGGCGCCGGAGCTTTCGGGCCCAACCGGCCGCCGCTCGAGGGGATCGAGGCATACGAGGCGACCGGCGCCGTACGCTACCACGTGCGCCGGCGCGAGGAGCTGCGCGGCAAGCGCGTGGTCATCGCAGGCGGCGGCGATTCCGCCGTGGACTGGGCGCTCGCCCTGCGCGGGGTCGCTGGCGCCATCACCGTGGTGCACCGCCGCGCTAAATTCCGCGCCGCACCCGAGACAGCGGCGCAGATGCAGGCCGCCGCCGAGGCCGGGGAGCTGGCCATCGCGACGCCCTATCAGCTGCACGCGCTGGAGGGGCCGGGCGGCGCGCTGGAGCGCGTGGTCCTGGCGAATCTCGACGGCGGGACGCGGAGCGTGCCGGCCGACGTGCTGCTCGCCTTCTTCGGCCTCTCCACCGATCTCGGCCCGATCGCCTCCTGGGGCCTCGCCCTGGAGCACGGCCACGTTGCGGTGACACCCGCCACCTGCGAGACCTCGGCGCCCGGCATCTTCGCGATCGGCGACGTCGCAACCTATGCCGGCAAGCTCAAGCTGATCCTGCAGGGGTTCTCGGAGGCGGCGATGGCCGCGCACGCGATCCACCCGATCGTGTTCCCGGACACCGCGCTGCACTTCGAGTATTCGACCAGCAAGGGCGTGCCGGGCTGAGGCCCAGGTGGTTTTGCCTGCCGTTACTTTCGACCCATGCGCTGCCCTCCGCAGCCGCAGCCTGGGCCCGGCCGGCGGAGATCAGCCAGGATGCGGGGTGGCAGCTTTCAGGCTCGATCACCAGAATAAATGACATTCGTTCGTTGAGACCGGCCCGGTGAGCCGCTCGTTCAACCGCGGTAGCGAAGCGCATTGACCAGCAACGCAAATGCTGGCGTTGGTTGGCGACGGCTTGGATAGTAGAGATGGTAGCCCGGGTAGGGCGGGCACCAATCGGCGAGCACCCGAATAAGTCGTCCGCCCGCGAGGTGTTCCCGCACGCTGTCCTCGGGCAGATATGCAAGGCCGAACCCCGCCAGCGCCGCGTCCAGCATCGGGGCAGTTCCGTTGAACACGAGCTGTCCCTCGACCCTCACCCTCAGTTCGCGCCCTCCCTTCTCGAACTCCCACGCGTAGAGGCCGCCATGGGTTGGCAGGCGCAGGTTGATGCAGGTGTGGGCGGTGAGGCCTTGCGGCGTCTTCGGCCTTGGCCGATTGGCGAAATAGGATGGCGCACCGACGACCGCCGAGCGCATGTCCGGTCCGACGCGCACGGCGACCATGTCCTTCGCCACCATCTCGCCGGTGCGAATACCGGCATCGTACCGCTCGGCGACGATATCCGTCAGGCCATAGTCAATGACGATCTCCACTTTGATGTCCGGGTAGTCCGGAAGAAGCCTCTCCACGGCGGGCCAGAGGACTGCCCGAATCGCATGGTCGTGCGCCGTGATTCGGATCGTGCCGGAGGGCTTGTCGCGCAGCTCGGTCAGGGCGGCCAGCTCCGCGTCGATTTCGTCCAGCCGCGGCCCGGCCGCATGAAGCAAGCGCTCCCCCGCCTCGGTCGGCGCAACGCTGCGCGTACTGCGGGTCAGCAACCGCAGGCCGAGCCGCGCCTCGAGCGCGCGGAGTGTCTGACTCAGAGCGGACTGAGAGACGCCAAGCTGCGCGGCGGCGCGGGTAAAGCTGCGCGCCCGGGCCACGGCGAGGAAGGCGGCGATATCGTTGAGGTTCGTGCGGGGCATTCTGAAGGCCAGCTTATAGGTCTATTCGGATTTCGGCGCCTAATCCTCAGGAACCGCGCATCTTAGATCGACGGAGTGCCCCGAGCCGCCTTGCGGCCCTGAGAAGCCCCCGGTCACGCCTTTGCGATGGAGAAGAGGAATGGAAATCAAACGAAACGGTTCGCAACCGTCCGGCAAGGGTCCGACGGATTATTTCACGGGCACGGTCCGTGTCGATCCGCTGTTCAGCGCACCCGATCCCGCGCGCATTCGCTGTGCCAGCGTCACGTTCGAGCCCGGTGCGCGAACCGCGTGGCACATGCATCCTCTGGGCCAGACGCTGATCGTCACGGCTGGCGTGGGCCGGGTCCAACGCGAGGGCGGCCCGGTCGAGGAAATCCGGCCCGGCGATGTGGTGTGGTTTTCGCCGGGCGAGAAGCACTGGCACGGCGCATCGCCCACCACGGCGATGACGCATATCGCGCTGCAGGAGGCGCTGGACGGCAAGGTCGTCGACTGGATGGAAAAAGTAACCGACGAACAATATCGCGGCTGAACCACGAAAAGACAGGAGAGCACGACATGCAAAAGCGCGAACTCGGCCGTTCAGGCCTTGAGGTTTCGGCGATTGGACTGGGTTGCATGGGTCTGACGTCCAGCTATGACCCGCCGGCCGCCAGGGCGGAGGCGGTCAGCCTGATCCGCGCCGCCGCGGAGCGCGGCGTCACCTTCTTCGATACCGCCGAAGCGTACGGTCCGCACAAGAACGAGGAAATCGTGGGCGAGGCACTGGCCCCGTTCCGCGACCAGGTCGTGATCGCGACCAAATTTGGTCACAAGTTCGGGCAGGAGCTGTCGCAGCTCGGCGTCGACAGCCGTCCGGAACACATCAGGGAGGTTGCCGATGCGTCGCTGAAACGGCTCCGGACCGACCGCATTGATTTGTTCTATCAACACCGCGTCGATCCGAACGTGCCGATCGAGGATGTGGCCGGCGCCGTGAAAGATCTGATCGCGCAAGGCAAGGTGCGGTATTTCGGCCTGTCCGAAGCCAGCGCGCGGACGATCCGCCGGGCACACGCGGTGCAGCCGGTCGCGGCGCTGCAAAGCGAGTATTCGCTGTGGTGGCGCGAGCCGGAGCTGGAGATCCTGCCGACACTCGAAGAACTCGGCATCGGCTTCGTTCCGTTCAGCCCACTCGGCAAGGGCTTCCTCACCGGCGCCATTACCGCGGACACCACGTTCGACAGCAAGGACCTGCGGAACTCGATCCCCCGCTTCGCGCCAGAGGCGCGGGACACGAACCTGGTCGTGGTCCATGTGCTGACGCGGATCGCGACCCGGAAACAGGCGACGCCGGCTCAGATTGCGCTGGCCTGGCTGCTGGCCCGGAAGCCCTGGATCGTGCCGATTCCGGGCACCACCAAGAGGCACCGGCTGGCGGAGAACTTCGGCGCGGCGGATTTCGAACTGACGGCAGGCGACCTTCGCGAAATCGAGGACGTCCTGGCCGGGGCGACGGTGCAAGGCGAGCGTTATCCTCCGTTTCTGCAAGCGATGATCGATCGCTGAACGGCGACGCGTCCTGGCGCCTGGTCGCTTTGCTTAAGATCTGCCGTTTTCGAAAGATCCGCACATGACAGAACGCATCAAGGACAAGGTCCTCGTTATCACCGGCGCCAGCAGCCGCATCGGTCCGGGCATGGCCCGGTCGTTCCACGCTGCTGGCGCGCTGGCGGCATTGGGCGATCTGCGCCAGCACGTGGTGGAGCGCGCGGCGGCCGATCTGGACTCCGAGCGGACTTTTTCCGGGCGTATGTAACTGCCACTCAATACCGCGATGGCGCGATGACGACGACCACGGGAGGCGCCAACGGCTGAACTGTCCTGCCAAGGGCCAATCACCAGCGCCACCATCGTGAGATTCCGGGCCGCGCTACGGACGGAAGTCGCCAAAGTTTACGTCCCGGTTTGAGGAGCCGACGCCAGCCATTGAACGACCACCATGGGATCCCCACCCAATACCTCGTTTAGGGACCCCACAACTCGACGTTACCATCAGCACGCGGTCCGTTTGCGAGCTGTCCGGACTCGAAGCCGTACACCGCCCCGCTCCCATTGGCCCTAGTACCACCACCAATGGCCCGGCGGCGTGATGTACCGGGTCGAGGTGATCACCGTCCGCGATGCCGCAGAGTATGGTGCTGGCGCCACGACGTCGACGACGGCGCGGCGCGGCGCGAGGCCGGGCGCGAGTTCGACCGCGAAACTGTCCGTGCCGCGATAGCCGGGCGACGGCCGGTATTCGATGCGCGCGATCCCGGCGTCCTGGAAAACCCGCACCTCGCCATGCGCCGGCGCATGGGCGACGACCGCGCGCACCCACGAATGCTGTACGCCCTCCTGGTCCACCAACCGCACCGCCCAGCCGCACCAGCCATTGCCGCCGGTGGTGATGCGTGCCACGCGCGTGTCCGTGAAAACGTCGCGCGGCGTCGCGGCGCCGGCGATCGCGACCTCGCAAGGCGACGCGCGCGGACCCCGGGGGCCGGTCGCAAAGCCGTTGATCCCGGCGAGATTGGCACAGCCGGCCAGCCCCAGCCCGGCCAACGCCACCACGAGCCCATACCGCATTTCTTGGAGATCGTCGCTCGCCGCGCCGATTCAAGCCCGTTCCGCCCCCCCTTGCGGGACGCGCCACCGGCTTGGCAGGGTGACTCATGCTTGAGCCACACGCGGCGCTGGAAGCGATCGGCAGGCTGCCGGACGGCGAGATCGACATCGCCGAGGCGGCATTGCAATTCGCGCGCGTGGACGCGCCGGAGGCCGACTGGTGCGCCGCGCGCGAGCTGCTCGGCCGGATCGCGCGCGACGCGGTGATGCGAGCCGCCGATGTGCCGGACGACGACGCGACGGCCCAGGCGCTGGCGCTGGCCTCCCTGCTCGGCGAGGGCTACGGCTTCCGCGGCGACGCCGAAACCTACGACGATCCCGCCAACGCCAACCTCATCAGGGTGCTGGAACGGCGGCGCGGCCTGCCTGTGGCGCTGGGCGTCGTGTGGCTGCATGCCGCGCGCGTCTGCGGGTGGTCGGCGCATGGGCTCGATTTCCCGGCGCATTTCCTGCTCGGCCTCGGCGCCGGGCGATCGCAGATCGTGCTCGACGTGTTCGCCGGCGGCATGCCCCTCGCGGCGCCAGAGCTGCGCCGGTTGTTGAAGCGGGTCGAGGGCGAGGCGGCGGAGCTGCGGCCGGACTCGCTGGCGCCGATGAGCACGCGCGCGGTGCTGATGCGTCTGCAAAACAATCTCCGTCTGCGCCGGCTGCAGGCGGGCGACCTCGATGGTGCCATCGCCTGCGCCGAGGACATGCTGCGCGCGGCACCCCAACAGGCGCTGCTGTGGCGCGACACCGGACTGATGCACCAGAAGGCAGGCGCGCTCGCGGCGGCGCTGCGCTGCCTGGGCCGCGCGCTGGAACTCACGCCGGAGCCGGGTCCCGCGGCCGAGCGCCTGCGCCGCGCGATCGAGGAACTGCGGATGCGTATCAACTAGCCACCCCTTGCGGCCAGGTGCGCCCTCGGCCACATCTTCCGCACGCGCGCGGAGGGAAGCTATGACGAAAAGCCTGCGGATCGCGGTCCAGATGGACCGCCTCGAGACTGTGAACATCGACGCCGACAGCACCTTCGCGATGATGCTCGCGGCCCAGGCCCGCGGCCACAAGCTCTGGCACTACGACGTCACCACGCTGGAGTTGCACGAGGCGGCGACCGGCGTTGCCGTCGCCTGCACCGCGCGCCCGGTCACGGTGCGGCGCGAGCCCGGCCGCCACCACAGCTTCGGCGAGCCCGTCCACCTCGACCTCGCG
Organism: Acetobacteraceae bacterium; assembly: GCA_027306955.1. Classification (GTDB taxonomy): domain Bacteria; phylum Pseudomonadota; class Alphaproteobacteria; order Acetobacterales; family Acetobacteraceae; genus JAJXXT01. The sequence goes on from DAHUXX010000201.1 coordinate 24,771, forward strand.
CGCGACGCCGACGTGGTGCTGATGCGCCAGGACCCGCCTTTCGACATGGCCTACATCACGGCCACCCACATCCTCGACCACATCCATCCGCGCACGCTGGTGGTGAACGACCCGAGCAGCGTGCGCAACGCGCCGGAGAAGCTGCTCGTCACGCATTTCCCGGACCTGATGCCGCCGACGCTCGTCACCTGGGACATCGCGGCGATGCGCGCCTTCCGCGCGAGGCACGGCGACATCATCGTGAAGCCCCTGTTCGGCAACGGCGGTGCCGGCGTGTTCCGCATCAGGCCGGACGACGAGAACTTCAACTCGCTGCTGGAGATGCACTTTGCCCGCTCGCGCGAGCCGTTGATGCTGCAGCGTTACGAAGCCGCGGTGCGCCAGGGCGACAAGCGCATCATCCTGATCGACGGCGAGCCCGTGGGCGCCATCAACCGCGTGCCCGCCGCCGGCGAGGCGCGCAGCAACATGCATGTCGGCGGCCGGCCGGAGAAATCCACGCTCACGCCGCGCGAGCGCGAAATCTGCGCGCGCATCGGGCCCACGCTGCGCGAACAGGGCATGATCTTCGTCGGCATCGACGTGATCGGCGACTGGCTCACCGAGATCAACGTCACCTCGCCGACGGGGATCCAGGAGATCGGGCGGTTCGACGGGACCGACCTTGCGACCGACATCATCGTGGCCATAGAAAAGAAAGTCGCGGACTTTGCCCGCGCCCGGCAGGGAGCCTAGCTCCCTGCACCCTAGACGATGCGGGTACGGACTGAGCCGACGCCTTCGACGAAGCCTTCGAGCACGTCGCCACGGACAACCGCTGCGACACCCTCGGGCGTGCCGGTGAAGATCAGGTCGCCCGGCTCCAGCCGCACCAGCTTCGAGAGATAGGCCACCGTCTCCGCGACACTCCAGATCAGCTTCGACAGATCGGAGGTCTGCCGCACGGCGCCGTTGACCCTGAGCTCGATCCTGCCCCGCGTGGGATCGACCTTCGCCGCCGGCACCAGGTCGCCGATCGGGGCCGAATGGTCGAAGCCCTTGCCCATGTCCCAGGGCTTGCCTTCCTTCTTCGCCTGGTTTTGCAGATCGCGCCTGGTCATGTCGAGCCCGGCCGCATAGCCCCAGACATGGGCCAGCGCATCCGCCTCTGGAATGTCCGCACCACCTCGGCCGATCGCCGCCACCAGTTCCATCTCGTGGTGCAGGTTCGCGGTCAGCGTGGGGTAGGGCATGTCCGCGCCGCCGGTCACCACCGCGTCCGCGGGCTTGCAGAAGAAGAACGGCAGCTCGCGGTCCGGGTCCGCCCCCATCTCGCGCGCATGCTCCGCGTAATTCCGCCCGACGCAGAAAATGCGCCGCACCGGGAAACGCCCACCGCCCGCGACCGGTACCGAAACCACGCCCGGCGCCGGAATGACAAGGGATTCCGCGTCCATCCGCCTCTCTCCTCAACCGCGCGCCACGGCTACGCCGGGCCGCCCCGGCAGGCAAGGGGCAGTGCGGCGATCCGCCGCCGCAACGAGAGGCTGGCGCGCCGCCGGCCGCAAAGCTAACCTTACGAGCATGGAGGGAGCGGCCTCGCCGGCTCGTACGTTCTTCCGCCTGGCGCTGCTGGGCGGCAGCGCCTTGGGCATGTCGCTGCCGGCGCGGGCGCAGAGCGTGGCGCCGACGGTGCTGCCGAGCGGCGGGGCGGTGATTGGGGGTGTGGCGTCGATTGCGCGCGGCGGCAACACGCTGACCATCGACCAGTCGACGACGAACGCGGCGATCAACTGGCAGAGTTTCTCGGTGGGGTCGCGGGCCACGGTGGGGTTTCATGTGCCCTCGGCGCAGGCGACGACGATCAACCGTGTGGTGGGGCCGGACCCGTCGGTGATCGCGGGGCGGATCACGTCGAACGGCAACGTGGTGATCGCGAACCAGTCGGGGATCGTGTTCACGCACGGCGCCGAGGTGGACGTGAACTCGCTGGTGGCGTCCGCGCCGGGGATCAGTGCGGCGAACGCGGTGGCGGGGAAGCTGGTGTTCGACCAGCCGGCGCGGCCCGGGGCGGCGGTGGTCAACGACGGCCACATCACGATCCGGCAGGCGGGTCTGGCGGCGCTGGTGGGCCCGACGGTGGCCAACAGCGGGGTGATCTCGGCGAAGCTGGGCCGTGTGGTGCTGGGTGGTGCCGCGGCGGCGACGGTGGATTTTTATGGCGACGGTCTGCTGTCGTTGGACGTGACGAAGCAGGTGCGGCCGACGGCGAACGGCGGCATGGCGCTGGTGACCAACACCGGCACGATCGTGGCGAATGGCGGCACGGTGACGCTGAGTGCGTCGGCGGTGGACGGCCTGGTGACGGACCTGGTGGATGCCGGGGGCAAGATCTCGGTGCCGAGCGTGGGTGGGCACACCGGCAGCATCGTGATCGACGGGACGGGCGGGTCGGTCGTGGTGTCGGGGCGGCTGCTGGCGCGCGGCGAGGCGGCGGGCACGACGGGCGGGGCGATCGCGGTCGACGCGACGAAATCGGTGACGGTCGCAGCTGGCGCGGTGATCGACGCCTCGGGGCAGGCGGGCGGCGGCGTGGTCGCGGTCGGCACCACGGTGCAGCGCGCCGAGGGCGGGCCGGCGGTGGCAGCGCCGGCGGCGGCCTCGGTCACGGTGGCGCAGGGTGCCACGCTTGCCGCCGACGCGCTGGCCAACGGCCATGGCGGGCATGTCGCGGTGCTGTCCTCCGGCAGCACGGATTTCGCGGGCAGCGTCACGGCGCGCGGCGGGCCCGCCGGCGGGGATGGCGGGGCGATCGAGATCTCGGGCGGCAGCCTGCGCCTCACCGGCTCGGCGGATGTCACGGCGCCAGCCGGCGCCATCGGCTCGATCCTGCTCGACCCCGGCAG
>DAHUXX010000101.1 GCA_027306955.1 Acetobacteraceae bacterium
CGTCGGCATCGCGGGCATGGATGACCAGCGGCACGCCGGCCAGCCGTGCCGCGCGGATATGGGCGCGAAACCCCGCCTGCTGCGCCGGCCGCGGCGACGTGTCGTAGAAATAGTCGAGTCCCGATTCGCCAATCCCCACCACGCGCGGATGTTCCGTTTCCGCCGCGATCGATTCGGGACTCGGTCCCTCGCCCGCTTCGGTCCAGTTCTCCCCCGCGTTGTGGGGATGCACGCCGACCGTCGCCCACACCGTCTGCTCGTCCGCGATCGCCCGCAGCGCGGCACTCGCCGCCAGTCTGGTGCCGATCGTCACCATCTCGGCGACCCCCGCGGCCCGCGCCCGCGCCACGACCTCGCTGCGCTCCGGCTCGTCGAAGGAGTCGAGGTGGCAATGGGAATCGACGAGCATCAGGCCGCCGGCCCCCTCTCTTCCTCCACGAAGCGGGGAAACACCGCCTTGGGCGCCGGCAGCACCGTCGCATCCGGCACCGGGTTCGCGAGGTCGGCGAGGCCGCGCTGATCATCCGCGACGCCAAGCTGGTCGAGCATTCTCGCCATCGAGTCCGGCATGAATGGCTGCAGCACGGTCGCCACCGCGCGCAGCACATCCGCCAGCACCCGCAGCACGGAGCCCATGCGCTCGCGGTCGGTCCTGGCCAGCGCCCACGGCGCCTGGCGGTCGATATAGGCGTTGGCCGCGCGCACGACCTGCCACGCCGCCTCCAGCGCCTCGCCCATCGCCTGGCGTTCCAGCGCCGCGCGCGCCCGCCCGGGCAGCGCCTCCGCCTGCGCCAGCAGGGCCGCGTCGTCCTCGGCGACGGCACCGCGCACCGGCAGCCTGCCCTCGCAATGCCGCGCGACCAGGCTCAGGCTGCGCTGCGCGAGGTTGCCCAGCTCGTTCGCCAGTTCCCCATTAAGCCGGTGCACCAGCGCGCGGGCCGAGAAATCCCCGTCCTGGCCGAACGGGATCTCGCGCATCAGGAAGAACCGCAGCGCGTCGAGACCGTAGCGCGCCACCAGCGCCCACGGGTCGATCGCGTTGCCCATGGACTTGCCCATCTTCTGCCCGTCCACCGTCATCCACCCGTTGGCGAACACGCGCCTTGGCGGCTTCAGCCCCGCGGACATCAGGAACGCCGGCCAGTAGACGCAGTGGAAGCGCGTGATCTCCTTGCCCACCATGTGCAGGTCGGCGGGCCAGAAGCCGGCGCGCTCCGCGTGCTCCTCCGGGAAGCCGGTCGCCGTCAGGTAGTTGGTCAGCGCGTCGAACCAGACGTACATCACGTGCGCCGCGTCGTCCGGCACCGGGATGCCCCATCTGAAGCTGGTGCGGCTGACCGAGAGGTCGTGCATGCCGCCCCTGACGAAGCTGATCACCTCGTTGCGGGTGGAAACCGGCGCCAGGAAATCCGGGTTTGCCTCGTAGAACCCGAGCAACCGGTCAGACCACTCCGACAGCCTGAAGAAGTAGCTCGGCTCGCGCACCCATTCGACCGGCACGCCGGTCGGCGCCATCCGCGTCCCGTCCGGCAGCTTCGTCAGCTCGTCCTCGCCGTAGAACGCCTCGTCACGCACCGCGTACCAGCCCTCGTAGTGCCCGAGATAGATGTCCCCGGCCGCCGCCACCCGCCGCCAGAGCGCCTGGCAGGAGCGGATGTGCCGCGCCTCGGTGGTGCGGATGAAATCGTCGTTGGACATGCCGAGCAGCGTCGTCAGTTCGCGGAACCGGGCGCTGATCCCATCGACATAGGTCAGCGCCGCCATCCCGGCCTCGGCCGCGGCCTTCTCCACCTTCTGCCCGTGCTCGTCCGTGCCGGTGAGGAAGAACACGTCGTAGCCGTCGAGCCGCTTGAACCGGGCAATCACGTCCGCGGCGACATCGGTGTAGGCGTGGCCGATATGGGGCGCGCCGTTCACGTAATAGATTGGCGTGGTGACGAAGAATTTCGGCTTCATGAACAATCCCGGACGATGAGATCAGGCGAGCGCGCGCACCCGCGCCATCGCCTCGAGCAGCGCCTGGCGCGGCTCGAGGTTCACGCTTTCGGTTGCCGCCTGCAACGCGCCCAGGCCCTGCCATAGCTCCACCCAGGCGGCAAGAGGCCGCCCGTGCGGCCCCGTGCCCCCGCTCCGCCCGCGCGCCGCGATCCGCTCCGCCATCCGCCCACGCAGCAGCGTCATGAACAGCCCGAACCCGTCCTCGAGCCGCAGCACCTCGTCCGCCAGCGCATGCGCGCGCAGCGCCGCCACCCCGTCCAGCGCTTCCTCCGCGAGCCTCGCACAGGCCAGCCCCGCGCCTTCCGCGAGCGACAGCGCCCGCCCGATCGAGCCATGTGCCACCGCCACCACGCCCTCCACGTCCGCGAGCTCCGGCATGGCCTCGCGCAGCAGCCGCGCCACCAGCGCGTCCGGCAGCGGATCGAGCGCCAGCCTGCGGCACCGGCTGCGGATGGTTGGCAGCAGCCGCCCCGGCGAGGACGCGAGCAGCAGCAGGATCGCCCGCGGCGGCGGCTCTTCCAGGATCTTGAGCACCCCGTTGGCGGCGTTGCGGTTCATCGTGTCGGCGCCGTCCACGATCACCACGCGCCAGCCGCCCTCCGCGGCGGTCAGGTGCAGGAACGCGCCGATCGCCCGCGCGTCTTCCACCACGATCTCCGCGCGCCGCCGCTTCGTCGTCTCGTCCACGGCCCGCTCGACCGTCAGCAGGTCGGCATGGCTCCCCGCCGCCACCCGCCGGAACGCCGGATGCGAGGGCGCGAGAGCCAGCGTCCCGTCGGGCGACGGCCCCGCGAACAGCCGCCGGGCGAACCGGTATGCCAGCGTCGCCTTGCCG
>DAHUXX010000102.1 GCA_027306955.1 Acetobacteraceae bacterium
GGCGAGTTCCCCGCTCGCGGCGAGGGTGCCATCGGCGAGGGCGGCATCGATGCGCGGCAGATCCTGCATCACCACGCGGCCGGCGCCGATGTTCATGTGGCCGACCTCGGAATTACCCATCTGCCCGGCGGGCAGGCCGACATCGAGCCCGTGCGTGGTGAGGAAGGCGTGCGGCCCCGCGGCCCAGAGCCGGTCGAAATTGGGTGTGCGGGCGTTGGTCACGGCATTGTCCGGCGCCGGTTCGCGCCAGCCCCAGCCGTCCAGCACAACAAGCATTGCAAAGGGTTTCGACGTCATGCTCGGGTTCCGTGCGAGAGAAACTCCTACAGTGTGCGGGCGTGGCGGTTCAACCGCCCCGGGTCAGATCCACGCCCTGCTGGGCCGCGGGAGGTGCTAGTCGCGGTGATATGGGTGGTTGGCGGCGATCGCCTGCGCGCGCCAGAGCTGCTCGGCAAGCATGACCCGGGCCAGCAGGTGCGGCCAGGTCTGCGGCCCGAAGGCCAGCGTCGCGCCGGCGCGGACGCGGACCGCCGGATCGAGCCCCTCGGCGCCGCCGATGACGAAGACGAGTGGGCCGCGGGCGCGCCAGGTGGCGAGACGGCGGGCGAAGCTGGGGGAGTCCAGGCCTTCACCGCCGCGATCCAGCGCGATGAGAAAGGCGCGGACGGGAACAGCGGCAAGGATTGCCTCGGCCTCGCGGCGGCGGCGCTCGGGAGGCGTGCCGCGTGCCTCGGGGAGCTCAGTGAGCGTGAGCCTGGGGCGCAGCCGGCCGGCGTATTGCGCGTAGAGCGCCGCTTCCGGTCCGCTGCCGGCGCGCCCGACGGCGATGAGCAGCTCAGTCAGCGGAATCCGGCACCTGGTCCAGTTCCGGGCCCCACATGCGTTCCAGCGCGTAGAGGAGGCGCGCCTCCGGCTTGAACAAGTGGACGACGATGTCACCGGCGTCGATCAGCACCCAGTCGGAGCCGGCGGCACCCTCGATCTGGACCCGCTTGAGCCCGGCCTTGGAAAGCTTCTCCTCCAGGTGCTGGGCGATGGCGGCGATCTGGCGGTCGGCGATGCCGGTGGCGATGATCATGCGGTCGGCAAACGCGGCGCGGCCGGAAACGTCGAGCGAAACGATCGCTTCCGCCTTGTCGTCCTCGAGGCTGGCGAGGATGAGTTTTTCCAGCTTCTCGAGGCGGGAGGGTTCCGCCGGCTTCGGCTTTGCGATGGCCGGCTTGCGCGGTCCGGCGGCAGCCGCCTTCTTGCGCGGCGTGCCGGGGGTCGCGGGCAGTTTCGGCACCGGTACGGTGCGCTTCTTCGGCTTGCCGCTGGCCGGTCCTGCGGGCTTCCTGGCGATGGTCACTCTCCTCGCGCGGCGCGGATGGCGGTGGCCGAACCCTGGTGCAGGCGCACCGGGAGGAACAGCCAGGCCGGCGGCGCGCGCCCCGCCAGCACCCGCGCCTCATGCACCGGGCGGCGCGCCGAATGCAAGCGCCGCGCGGCTTTTCCCGTGAGTGCCGCACGCACGGAGCCGGGGCGGGCGACGATGGCGAGCGGCATGGTGGCGGCGAAATCGGTCCAGCTTCGCCAGCGCGGCAGTTGCACCAGATTGTCGGCGCCGAGCAGCCAGACGAAGCGCGCGCGGGGGAAGCGCCGGCGCAGGGCGCGCGCGGTGTCCACGGAATAGCGAGTGCCGAGGTCGCGCTCGATCGCGGTGGCGAGGATGCGTCGGCCATCAGCCAGGGCACGGGCGCTGGCGAGCCGCTCGGCGAGCGGGGCCATGCCGGCGCTGGGCTTCAGCGGGTTGCCCGGCGAGACCAGGAGCCAGACCTGATCGAGGCCAAGGCGGTGGAGTGCCACGCGCGCGACGTGCAGGTGGCCGCCATGCGCCGGGTTGAACGAGCCGCCGAGCAGGCCGATGCGCATGGCGCGCCGGTCGCCGAAGCGTGGCAGCGGCGCGGAGGTTGTGCTCACCGATGTTCCGTTCAGGGTCGGACCTGACCAGTGCCGGTCACGACGTAGCGGAAGGTCGTGAGCTGTTCCGGGCCCACGGGGCCGCGAGCGTGGATGCGGCCGGTTGCGATGCCGATTTCGGCGCCGAACCCGAATTCGGCGCCGTCGCAGAACTGCGTGCTCGCGTTCCATAGGCCCACGGCGGAATCGAGCCCGTCGAGGAAGGCGTGGGCGGCGTCCGCGTCCTGCGTGACGATGGCCTCGGTGTGGGAGGAGCCGTGCGCCACGATATGGGCGAGCGCGCCGGCGACGCCGTCGACGATCGCGATGTTGAGCACGGCATCCAGCCATTCCGTGTCGAAATCGCCGGGCTGCGCGGGGTCGAGATCCGGACAGATGGCGCGGGCATCCGCGTCGGCGCGGAAGCGGCAGTTGAGGGCGGCGAGGTCAGAAACGATGGGCGGCAGCAGGCGGGCGGCGGCAGCGCGGTCAACCAGCAATGTTTCGGTTGCGCCACAGATGCCGGGGCGGCGCATTTTCGCGTTGGCGACGATGACGCGGGCCATGGCGAGGTCGGCGGCCGCGTGGACGAAGGTGTGGCAGATTCCCTCGGCATGGGCGAGGACGGGCACGCGCGCCTCCGCCTGCACGCGCGTGACCAGGCCCTTGCCGCCCCGCGGAATGATGAGGTCGAGCGCGCCGGACACCGCGAGCATGGCGCCGACATAGGCGCGGTCCGTGGATGGGGCGATCTGCACCGCATCGGCGGGCAGGCCGGCGCTGGCGAGGCCCTCGGTGAACGCGGCGTGGATGGCGGCTGCGGAATGACGCGAATCCGAGCCGCCGCGCAGGATCACCGCGTTGCCAGCCTTGATGCAGATGGCGGCGGCATCCGCGCCGACGTTGGGGCGGCTCTCGTAGATCATGCCGATGACGCCGAGCGCCTGGGCGACGCGGGCGATGCGCAACCCATTGGGGCGCGTCCACTCCGCGAGCGTGCGGTCCAGCGGGTCTGGCAGGTTCGCGACCGTTTCGACTCCGTCTGCCATCGTGGCGACGCGGGCGGGGGTGAGCAGCAGACGATCGCGGAAGGCGGTAGTGCCACCGGTGGCGTCGTAGGCGGCGATGTCCTGTGCGTTGGCGGCGACGATGGTATCGGTTCGATCACGCAACAGCTTGGCGGCGGCTAGGAGGCCGGCGGTGCGGGCCTCGGCGCCGGCGACGGCGATGGCGCGGGAGGCGACCCGGGCGCGGGTGCCCGCCTCGCGCATCCAGGTCGCGGCGTCCGTCGGCGTCTGCGTCTGCGCGATGTCCATGGCCCCTCCCCTGCCGTGCGTTATGACATTTTCGCGGGCAGCAGCACCAGATCGTCGCGATGGATCATCTCGTCGCGGCCGCGCCACCCGAGGATCGCCTCGATCTCGGCGGAACGGTGGCCGGCGATGCGCGCGGCGTCGGCACTGGCGTAAGCGCACAGGCCGCGAGCCAGCGCCGCGCCGTCCTGGCCCACGATCTCGACCGCGTCGCCGCGATCGAAAGCGCCGTCCACGCCGCGCACCCCCGCGGGCAGCAGCGAGCGGCCGGCGCGTAACGCGCGCACGGCGCCGGCATCGATGACAAGGCGACCCTGCGGCGCGAGCGAGCCCAGGATCCAGCGCTGGCGGGCGCTGCGACCCTCGGGCCGCGGCAGGAACCAGGTGCAGCGCGCGCCTGCGAGCATGGCCGAGAGCGGGCGCTCGGTGTGGCCGAGCGCGATGGCCATGGCGACCCCGGCGCCGGTCGCGATGCGCGCGGCGGCAAGCTTGGTGCGCATGCCGCCCGAGGAGTAGCCAGGCGGCGGGTCGCCGGCCATGGCGTCGATCTCCGGGGTGAGGCCGGTGACTTGCGGGATGTGGGTGGCATCCGGCTCGCGGCGCGGGTCGGCCGTGTAGAGCCCGTCGATGTCGGAGAGCAGGACGAGGGCGTCCGCACGCAGCATCTCGGCGACGCGGGCGGCAAGGCGGTCGTTGTCACCGAAACGAATTTCCGCTGTAGCGACGGTATCGTTCTCGTTGATGACGGGCACGCATCGAAATCCGAGCAGCGTCTCCAGCGTCGCGCGGGCGTTGAGGTAGCGGCGGCGGTCCTCGGTGTCTTCCAGCGTCAGCAGCAGCTGGGCCGCGGTGATGCCCTGGGCCGCGAGCGCTTCGGTCCAGGCGCCGGCGAGGCGGATCTGGCCCACGGCGGCGGCGGCCTGCTTCTCCTCCAGCCGCAGGTTGCGGCGGGTAAGGCCGAGCGCGCGGCGGGCGAGCGCGATGGCGCCGGAAGAGACGACGATGACCTCCCTGCCCTGCTCGCGCAGGCGAGCGATGTCCTGGGCGATGCCGGCGAGCCAGGCGACGCGCGGGGCGGCGAGCGTGGGGTCGACCACCAGCGCGGAGCCGATCTTGACCACGATGCGGTGGGCCGCCCCGAGGTTCATGTCGTGTCCTTCCGCGCGGCAGCGAGCGCTGCGGCGATGGCGGCGAGGGCGTCGTCCGTACCCTGGCGGGCGGCGGCCGAGAGCACCACGACCGGCGCACCGCTCGCGCGCTGGAGGGCGGCGCGGCGGGCGGCGATTTCACGCGGGGTCATCGCGTCGGCCTTGTTGAGGCCGATGATCTCGGGCTTTTCCGCGAGGCCGTGGCCGTATTCCGCGAGCTCCTTGCGGATGGTGCGCCAGGCCTGCACGACGTTGCCCGCCGCGCCGTCGATGAGGTGGAACAGCACGCGGCAGCGCTCGACATGGCCGAGGAACCGGTCACCGAGGCCCGCACCCTCGTGCGCACCCTCGATCAGGCCCGGGATGTCGGCGAGTACGAACTCGCGTGTGGCATCCGGACGAACGACGCCCAGCTGCGGGTGCAGTGTGGTGAACGGGTAGTCCGCGATCTTGGGGCGAGCGGCGGAGACGGCGGCGAGGAAGGTGGATTTGCCGGCGTTGGGCAGACCGACGAGCCCGGCGTCGGCGATGAGCTTGAGTCGCAGCCAGACCCAGCGTTCCTCGCCGGGATGGCCCTTGGTGGCGCGGCGCGGCGCGCGGTTGGTCGAGGACTTGAAATGCGAATTGCCGAACCCGCCGTCGCCGCCACGCAGCAGCACCACGCGCTTGCCGGGCTTGTCGAGGTCGGCGAGCAGGGTCTCGCGGTCCTCATCGAGGATCTGGGTGCCGACGGGGACCTGGATGACGACCGCCTGGGCAGCGGCGCCGGTACGGTCCGCACCCGAGCCGTTGCCGCCCTTCTTCGCGCGGAAATGCTGCGTGTAGCGGAAGTCGATCAGCGTGTTCAGGTTCGCGACGGCGGTGACGACGATGTCGCCGCCGCGGCCGCCGTCGCCGCCGTCCGGGCCGCCGAACTCGATGTACTTCTCGCGCCGGAACGCCACCACGCCGTCGCCACCGTCGCCGGAGCAGCAATAGATCTTGGCCTGGTCAAGGAATTTCATACTGGTGAACACAAAAAAGGGGCCGGCTTGCGCCGACCCCCGGTTGTTGCTGCTGCGGGGCGGGCGCGGCTATTCGGCTGCCGCCGGCAGCGGGGTGACGGAGACGACGACGCGGTCGTTCGCGGCGCGGGAGAAGGCAACGCGGCCCGCGACCAGCGCGAAGATGGTGTGGTCGCGGCCGAGGCCGACATTCTGGCCCGGCTTCACCTTGGTGCCGCGCTGGCGGATGATGATGTTGCCGGCGAGAACGTGCTCGCCCCCGAACTTCTTGACGCCGAGGCGCCGGCCTTCCGTGTCGCGGCCGTTGCGCGAGGAGCCGCCGGCTTTCTTGTGTGCCATGGTGCTGGTCCTTCCTTGCCCGGGGCCTTACGCGGCCTGGATGCCGGCAATCCGCAGCACGGTGACATGCTGACGGTGGCCACCCTTGCGCCGTGAGTTCTGCCGGCGGCGCTTCTTGAAGATGATGACCTTCTCGAGCCGGTCCTGCGCGATGACGGTGGCAGTGACGGAGGCGCCGGCGACGGTGGGGGCGCCGAGCATGAGACCGCCTTCGCCGCCGACCGCGAGCACGTCGGTGAAGGTGACGGTCTCGCCGGCCTCGGCCGGGAGTTTCTCGACCTTCAGCACCGCGTTCTCGGTGACGCGGTACTGCTTGCCGCCGGTGCGGATGATGGCGAACATGATGGCCTCGGCAAACGACAAAACAACGAGCGGCGGGAAGGGACCCTGCCGCCGGGGAAGCGCGGCTTATAGCGGAGGGGCCGACGGTGTCAACGAAACCCTGGGTTGCGGGCGGGACGTGGGGAAAAGGGGCGGGAATTCCGGTCCTTTCGGCGGGGCAGGCGGTGGAAGCCGTTTGCAACCCCGCCTCCTATCTTCTAAGAGCGCCGCCGCGGGAGAGGTGCCGGAGTGGTCGATCGGGACGGTCTCGAAAACCGTTGTGCGTGCAAGCGTACCGTGGGTTCGAATCCCACCCTCTCCGCCAGCGTAAGGCCTTCTTAAGGCTAAG
>DAHUXX010000131.1 GCA_027306955.1 Acetobacteraceae bacterium
CCACCAAGTGCGATTTCTGCGCCGCGCGCATCGATGCCGGGCTGGCGCGCGGCCTGGTGCCGGGACGCGATCCGCAAGCGACGCCGCTCTGCACCAATGCCTGCATCTCCGGCGCGCTCGTGTTTGGCGACCTCGACGATCGGAACGGGCCCATCGCGAAGCTGCTCGCCGAAAACCGCTGGTTCCGCCTGCACGAGGAGGAGGGCACGGGCCCCGGCTTCTACTATCTCTGGGACCGGGAGGGGGCGCCATGAGCGGCGCGCGCGGCGGGCGACGGCAAAGCAACTGGGATCTGCGCGCCGCCGGCAATTTCGTCGGCGGCGGCACCGGAACCGGGCTCGCCGTGGTCGCGGCGGCGGAAGCGTTCACGGGCGGAACGTTCCGCTATGCGCTCGCGCTCGGCCTGGTGCTGACCGGCGCCGGGCTCGGCCTGGTGTGGCTGGAAATCGGGCGGCCGTGGCGGGCGATCAACGTGTTCTTCCATCCCCGCACCTCGTGGATGACGCGCGAGGGCATCATGGCGCTGCTGCTGTTCCCGGTCGGGATCGCCGCGGTTGCGCTCAACGAGGCCTGGCTCGCGCTCGCGGCGGCGGTGGCGGCGGCGGCGTTCCTCTCCTGCCAGGCCGGCATCCTGCACGCGGCGCGCGCCATCCCGGCGTGGCGGAAGAACGAACTGGTGCCGCTGGTCCTGGCCGCCGGGCTCGCGGAGGGTGCGGGGCTGGCGCTGTGCGTTCCGGGAACGGAACCATTGATCGTGCTCCTCGCGCTCGCGGCAGGCTTCGCGCGGGAGATCGCGTGGCGCCTCTATCGCAGGGCGCTGGCGGACGGGAAGCGCACGGAGGCGGCGCTCGCCGCGTTCGCGGAGCGGCCGGCGCGGCTGGCGCGCGCGGCGCAATGGGCGAGCCTGGCGATGCTGGCGCTGGCGGCGGCGCTCTCCGTGCCCGCGCTGGCGATGGCGGGCGGCGCGCTTGCCTTCCTCGGCGGTGCTGCGATCAAGGCGGTGCTGATCACGCGCGCCGGCTACAAGGAAGGTGTCGCGCTGCCGGTGGTGCCGGTGCGCGGGGGCGCTGGGCGTGCGAACCCGGCCTCCGCCCGCTGAGCCGCGCTCACGCGGCGGAGCGGCGCCAGCCTGGCGGGGCCGCGCGGCCCTGCGCCGCCCACGGCTTGCGCCCGACCAGCTTCAGCATGGTCGCGAGGCTGATGGAGCGCAGCGTCGCCGCCGTCTGGTCGTCGATCTCGCGCAGCACGAAGCGCAGGCCCTGGGCGATGTCCTGGCGCGCCTCGGCGGGCGAAAGCTCGGTGTCCGCGCCGGTATCCTCGAACAGGCGCACCACGTCCATCAGCGTCAGCCGCTTCGCGTTGCCGGCGAAACGATACCCGCCGCCCACGCCGCGCACCGCCGCCACCAGCCCGACGCGCCCGAGGTCGCGCAGCACCTTCGCCAGATGATGCGCGGAGATGCCGTACTTGTCCGCGATCTCCACCGCCGTCATCTGCCGCTCCGGCTCGGCGGCAAGTTCCAGCACCGCGTAGAGGGCGAAGGCGGTGGCTTTCTGCAGTCGCATGGCGCGCGCTTCCCCTCAGTCGAGCCGGGTTTCGAGCTGAATGAACGGCCCGGCCACCATACCCTGGCTGCGGAAGAAGGCGTGGATCACGGTGTCATCGCGGGCCAGCATGGTCCGCACGCGATCGACCCCGGCGGCGCGGAACGCCTCGCACAACGCGGCGAACAGGCGCGAGCCGAGCCCGCCGAGCCTGGTTCCCGGGCGCACCTGCACCGCGAACACCCAGCCGCATGGCGGCGAACCGAACTCCCAGGCGCGCACCTCGCCGACTATGAAGCCCTGCACAAGGCCATCCGCCTCCGCGAGCAGGAAGAACCCGTCGGCCGCGCAGCGGCGGAACATCTCGCGCCAGTACTCGGGCTTGGCGAGGCCGGTGGTCTCGGCGTCGAGCGCGATGACCTCGGCGAGGTCGGAGGAGGCTGCCGGGCGGATCCGCGCCTGCGTGGCACCGCGCTGTCGTGCTGTCCTGGCCATGACGGTGTCTATTTGCCCATTGTCTTTCGCCAAGCTCTGCGTGCGCCCAGCCGGGTGCCGCAGGCTTCTCACGCATTCAAGCACCGTTTTGCCACCATGCCCAGCCTATCCGGACCAAGGAGGTTCTGATGCAGGACCACACCGTATCGATCGAGACCTCATCGACCGCAACGGGCGCGCAGGCGGGCCGCCTCCTCTTCGCGCCGCGCTTCAACGCCGCCGTGGCCTTCGTCGACCGGCACGTCGCCGAGGGGCGCGGTGCCAAGGTCGCGATCCGCACCGCGGGCGGCGATGTCACCTACGCCATGCTCGCCGAGCGGGTCGCGCGCTGCGGCAACGCGCTCAGGGCGATGGGCGTGGCGCCCGGCGGGCGGGTGCTGATGGCGGTGCTGGACCGGCCCGAGTTCTTCTATCTGTTCTGGGGCGCGATCAAGGCCGGCATGGTGGCGGTGCCGCTGAACACGCTGCTGCGAGCAGCGGATTATCGTTACATGATCGCCGATTCGGAGGCCGCGCTGGTGGTCTGGTCCGAGGAGCTGGCCGCGGAGCTGGAACCCGCCATCGCCGAGGCGCGCCCACCGCTCTCGCTCACCACCGGGGAACTCGCAGCCCTGATGGAGGTGGCCTCGCCGGCGCTGGACCCGGCACCGACCGGCCCGCTCGACGACTGCTTCTGGCTCTACACCTCGGGCTCCACCGGGCGACCCAAGGGTGCCGTGCACCGCCAGCGCGACCTCGCGGTCAGCGCGCAGCGTTACGGGGTGGAAACGCTCGGCGCGCGCGAGGACGACGTGTTCTACTCCGCGGCCAAGCTGTTCTTCGCCTACGGGCTCGGCAACGCCATGGGCTTCCCGCTCTGGGTCGGCGGCACCTCGGTGCTGGCGCCGGAACGGCCGACGGCGGAATCCACCTTCGCCACGATCGAGCGGCTCCGGCCCACGCTGTTCTTCGGCGTGCCGACGCTCTATGCGCGCCAGATCGCGGAGTTCGAAGGCCGCCGGCCGGATCTTTCCTCGCTGCGGCTCTGCGCTTCCGCCGGCGAGGCGCTGCCCGCGCATCTCTACAGCGCCTGGCACCGGCTCACCGGGCTCGAGATCCTGGACGGCATCGGCTCCACCGAGGCCGCGCACATGTACGTCTCCAACCGGCCGGGCGAGGTGGTGGCGGGCAGCACCGGCCACCCGGTGCCTGGCTACCGGGTGAAGATCGTGGACGAGGCGGGCGCGGAGCAGCCGCCGGGCGAGCCGGGGCGGCTGCTGATCCAGGGCGATTCCATCGCCCGCTGCTACTGGCACAACCCGAAGCCCACGCTGGTGGACGGCTGGTTCGACACCGGCGATACCTACCGCGCCGACGCGAACGGCACGCTCACCTACAGCGGGCGCAGCGACGACATGCTGAAGGTTGGCGGCATCTGGTGCTCGCCAATCGAGATCGAGGCGACGCTGATCGAGCACCCGCAGGTGCTGGAGGCCGCGGTGGTGGGCCGCGCGGACGGCGACGGGCTGATCAAGCCGGAGGCCTGGATCGTGCCCAAGGACGCGCAGGCCGCGGCCGACCCGGCGCTCGCCGAGTCGCTCGTGCGCCACTGCAAGTCCCGCCTGGCACCTTACAAATATCCGCGCTGGGTGCAGATCGTGGAGGACCTGCCCAAGACCGCGACCGGCAAGATCCAGCGCTTCCGGCTGCGCGCCACGGCGGGGGAGGCGGCGGAGCCGGCACCCGGACCCGGGGTGGAAATCCGGCGGGCGGGATAAAAACGCGCTGGAACGACACGGGCGAAACAAACTAAGCTGCAACAAACCCGGCCACGTCTTCGGGGAGCCGGGCATCGTGGGGAGCGTCGAATGAACAACAACACCGCCTCGCCCGGCCTGTTACTCGCGCGTATCGACCGCATCCCGGTCTGGGCGTTGCCCAGCCTGTTCGCGGGCGTCATCGGCATCGGGTTTCTCTTCACCTTCTACGACATCTTCGACATCAACGTCTCCTTCATCCAGACCTGCATGGCGTTGGTGCCGGGCTGCACGCCGCCGTCCTCCGCCGCCTATATCGGCCCGCCGGTGCTGCTCAACCTCGCGGGCTACGTGGTCGGCACGCTGATCTTCTCCCCGCTCGCGGACCGCGCGGGGCGGCGCGACCTGCTGCTGGTGACCATGCTCGTCACCGGCATCGGCTCGGCGCTCACGGCGCTGGTGGACAGCTACACCTGGTTCATCGTGGCGCGCGTGATCACCGGCATCGGCATCGGCGCCGACCTCGCCATCGTCAACACCTATATCGGCGAGATGGCGCCGCGCGACGCGCGGGCGCGCTACACCTCGATGATCTTCGTCTTCTCCGCCTTCGGCGCGGTGCTGGGCATCTGGCTCGGGCTGTGGCTCACGACGCCCTCCACCCCGCTGCCGTTCGGCCTGCCCTTCGCGCTGGCCTCGAAGAATTTCGAATACGGCTGGCGGATCATGTACCTCATCGGCGGCGCGCTGGCGCTGGTGGGCGTGGCGCTGCGCTTCCAGCTCCCGGAATCGCCGCGCTGGCTGATCAGCCGCGGCAGGCTCGCGGAGGCGGAGGCGGTGATCGCGGACATGGAGGCGCGCGCGCACGCCATCTCGCCGCTGCCGCCAGTGGCCGAGCCCGTGGCGCCGGCCCCGGCCGCGGGCCAGCGCATGCCGTTCGCCGCGATCTTCCACAATCCGACCTACCGCAAGCGTACGCTGATCCTGCTGGCGATGTGGTTCTCGGCCTACATCACCGTCTATTCCTTCGCCGCCGGCTTCACCACGCTGCTCGCCGCCCTGCACTACCCGCCGCCGGAGGCCGGGCTCATCACCGCGATGGGCACGTTCGGCTTCGTGCTCTGCGCGCTCGTCGCCTATGGCTGGGGCGAGCGGATGGAGCGCAAGACCTGGGTGCCGCTCGCCGCCGCCATCACGCTGGTGGGCGCGATCATGGTTGCCCTCGGCGGCCAGGCGTTCTGGATCGGCGTGCTCGGGTCCATCGTCGTGTTCTTCGGCTTCAACGTCTGGATCCCGATCGCCTATGCCTGGTCGGTCGAGAATTATCCCACGCGCGCGCGCACCACCGGCTTCGCGCTGGTGGACGGCATCGGGCATCTCGGCGGCGGCGTGGGGCTGATGCTGATCGCGCCGCTGATCCCCTCGATGAGCGTGCTGGGCGCGATGCTGCTGATCGTGGCGTTCCTGGTGCTCGCCGCGATCATCGCGCAGTTCGGCCTGCAGACGCGCGACCGGCTGCTCGACGAAATCTCTCCCTGACCGGGCGCACCGCAAGCCCGCGCCTTGATCCAGATCAAGGCGCGGGCCGTGCCGCAACCTAAAACCGCATAGTTATACCGGAATAACGTCCTTCCGGTGAACGGGGGGAGGATGCCGACCGAGCCCGAGCCCATTCGCCACGTCCGCCTCAACGGGCGGGACTGTGCGGTGCAAGCGGCGGACCACGCGCTGCTGGTGGAGACGTTGCGCGACACGCTGGGCATGACGGGCACCAAGCAGGGCTGTGACGGCGGCGAATGCGGGGCCTGCACCGTGCTGGTCGACGGTGTGGCGCGGCTCGCCTGCCTCACCCGCACCGGCGAGTGCGAGGGCCGCGAGATCGAAACGATCGAGGGGCTCGCCGCGGGCGGGCGAATGAGCCGGCTGCAGCGCGCCTTCCACGAGCGCCTCGGCACCCAGTGCGGTTATTGCACACCCGGCATGATCATGGCGGCCGAGAGCCTGCTGCGCCGCGACCCGCACCCCACCGAGGCCGCGATCCGCGAGGCACTTTCCGGCAATCTCTGCCGCTGCACCGGCTATGTGAAAATCGTCGAGGCGGTGCTTGAAGCCGCCGGGGCCGGCTGATGCGCAACGACCGCGCCGTCGTCGGCCGGCCGACGCCGCTGATCGACGGCATCGAGAAGGTGCGCGGCCAAGCGCGCTACACCGAGGATCTGCCGGCTGGGGACCTGCCGGCTGGGGACCTGCCCGCCGGGCGCGCGCTGGTGGGGCGCATCCTGCGCAGCCCCGTGGCGCACGGGCGCATCCTCGCGGTGCGGACACAGAAGGCAAGCGCGCTGCCAGGCGTGCGCGCCGTGGTGACCGGCGAAGACTGCCCGCATACCTACGGCGTGCTGCCGATTGCGATGAACGAATACCCGCTGGCGCGCGAGCGCGTGCGCTATCGCGGCGAGCCGGTCGCGGCGGTCGCGGCGGACGACGCGGCGACCGCGGCCGAGGCGCTGCGGCTGATCGAGCTCGAGATCGAACCGCTTCCGGCCGTGTTCACGGCGGAGGCGGCGCGGGCCGAGGGTGCGGTCGCGCTGCACGACAACAAGCCCGGCAACGTCGAGCGCGAGGTGCACCACGAGTTCGGCGACCTCGGCGCCGGGTTCGCCGCCGCCGACCTGGTGCGCGAGGG
>DAHUXX010000140.1 GCA_027306955.1 Acetobacteraceae bacterium
CGGCAACCTGGTGCTGCCCGAGACCGCCCACCCCGCCTTCGACAAGGCGGCGCGGCTGATGGACCTGCCGGTGCGGCGCGTACCCGTGGGCGCGGATTACCGGGCGGACTGGAAGGCGATGGCGGCGGCGATCGACCAGGACACGATGATGCTGGTCGGCTCCGTGCCCTGCTTCCCCTTCGGCGTGATCGATCCGATTTCGCAACTTTCCGAGCTCGCGCGGTCGCGCAGCCTATGGCTGCACGTCGATGCCTGCGTCGGCGGCTATCTCGCGCCCTTCGCCCGCGCCGCCGGCAGCGCCGTGCCGGCGTTCGATTTCTCACTCCCCGGCGTCGCCTCACTCTCGGCGGACCTGCACAAATTCGGCTTCTGCCCCAAGCCCGCCTCGGTCGTGCTGTTTCGTGACCAGGCACGGGCGAATGCCGCCGGCTTCGATCTCGACGTATGGCCTTCGGGACGATTCCGGACCGGAACGCTGGTGGGCACGCGGCCGGGCGGCGCGGTAGCCGGCGCCTGGGCCGTGCTCAACTACCTCGGCCGCGACGGTTACACCGCGATCGCGGGTCGGCTGATCGCGATGCGCAAGGCCTATGTCGAGGGCATCGAGGCGATCGCGCCGCTCAAGGTTTTCGGCAAGCCGGACCTCACGATCTTCGCCTTCGGCGCGCCGGGACTGGACATAGCCGCCATCGCCAAGGCCATGGCGTCGCGCGGCTGGGTGCCGGGCATGACGAGCCGTCCGCCCGGGATGCACATGATGGCGTCACTGCTGCACGAAGGCGCGCGCACCGACTATCTCGCCGATCTCTCCGCCGCCGTGGCCGCGGCGCCGCGCGTGGAAGTGCAGCGGGTCGGCGCAGAGTACTGAACGCGGGCCGTCCGCGACATACGGCTACAGCCGCACCACCTGCCCGTGCCGCGTCTCGCTCACCTCGCACATATCGGCAATCGCCGGCGCAAACTGCGCGGGCTTCGGCAGCGTGTCCTGGTCCTCGCCGGGCATGGCGAAGCGGCGCAGGCGGGTGGCCATCGGCGGCGGCTCGGCGAGGTTGATCCTGAGGCGCGTGGTGTCTGACTCCTCCGCCCAGGCCAGCACCAGGTTGTGCTGCGCCGCCTTGGAGGCGCCGTAGGTGCCCCAGAAGGCGCGCGGCTCCGTGGCGCGCGTGTCCGTCACGAACACCGCCCTGCCCGCCTCCGCCGCCAGCAGCAGCGGTCCCGCGGTGCGGATCAGGCGCCAGGCGGCGGACGCGTTCACCGTCATCGTCTGCGTCCAGTCGCGCTCCGTGATGTGGTGCGCGGGCGTGAGCGTGCCGAGCATCCCCGCCGCGTGCACCAGGACATCGAGCCGGCCGAAGCGCGCGTAAAGGCTCGGCCCGACCTGGTCGATCGTCTCGCCCTCCAGCAGGTCGAGCGGCAGCAGCGTCGCCTCCTGCCCCAGGGCGCGAATGGCGTCGTCCAGCGCCTCGAGCGCCCCCTGGGTGCGCGCCGTCGCGACCACATGCACGCCGCGGCGCGCAAGCTCCAGCGCCACCGCGTTGCCGAGGCCCCTGCTGGCCCCGGTCACGAGAGCAATACGTTGCGTCATGAAAACTACCTTGATTCGGTAAGCAGACTCAGCTGCCGCGTGTCGTTGTCGGCCATGTCGGGCAGCGCCACCGGGTATTCGCCGGTGAAGCACGCGTCGCAGTACTGCGGCGCCGCATTGTCGCGCCCCTCGTGGCCGAGCGCGCGGTAGAGCCCGTCGTTGGAGATGAAGGCGAGGCTGTCAGCACCGATCAGGGTCGCCATTTCGTCCACCGAATGGGTCGCGGCGAGCAGCTTGGAGCGCTCCGGCGTGTCGATGCCGTAGAAGCAGGAATGCGTGGTGGGTGGCGAGGAGATGCGCATGTGCACCTCCCGCGCGCCGGCGGCGCGGACCATCTCCACGATCTTGCGCGAGGTGGTGCCGCGCACGATGGAATCGTCCACCAGCACCACGCGCCGACCCTCCAGCACACCGCGGTTGGCGGAATGCTTCAGCTTCACGCCGAGATGGCGGATGCTGTCCGTGGGCTCGATGAAGGTGCGCCCGACATAATGGTTGCGGATGATGCCGAGTTCGAAGGGAATGCGGCTCTCGGCGGCATAGCCCATGGCGGCGGGCACGCCGGAATCCGGAACCGGAACGATCACGTCCGCGGGCACGCCGGCCTCGCGCGCGAGTTCCGCGCCGGTGCGCTTGCGCACCTCGTAGACCGGCTTGCCCTCGACGAGGGAGTCCGGGCGCGCGAAGTAGATGTATTCGAAGATGCAGAACCGCTCCGGCACGCGGGTGAAGGGCTTGATGCTGCGCACGCCCTGGTCGTTGATGACAACGATCTCGCCAGGCTCGATGTCGCGCACGAAAACGGCGCCCACGATGTCGAGCGCGCAGGTTTCGGAGGCCAGCACCCAGCCGCCGCTCTCCAGCCTGCCGAGGATCAGCGGGCGTACGCCGGAGGGGTCGCGCACCCCGAGCAGCGCCTCCTCTGTCAGCGCGATCAGCGAATAGGCGCCGATCACCTGCTTCAACCCGTCGATCAGCCGGTCGACGACGGTGGAGTAGAGCGAGATGGCGATGAGGTGAATGAACACCTCGCTGTCGGTGGTGGACTGGAAGAGGCAGCCGCGGCGCACCAGGCTGCGGCGCAGCGTGGTGGCGTTGGTGAGGTTGCCGTTATGCGCGACCGCGAAGCCGCCGAACTCGAAATCGGCATAGAGCGGCTGCACGTTGCGCAGCACGGTGTCGCCGGTCGTGGCATAGCGGTTGTGGCCGATGGCGCGGCACCCCGGCAGGCCCGCGATCACGCGCGCGTCGCTGAAATTCTCGCCCACGAGGCCGAGGCCGCGATGCGAATGGAAGCGCTCGCCATCGAAGGTCACGATACCGGTGGATTCCTGGCCGCGGTGCTGCAGCGCGTGCAGGCCCAGTGCCACGAGCGCCGCGGCGTCGGCCTGGTTCCAGACGCCGAAGACGCCGCATTCCTCGTGCAGCTTGTCGTCGTCCCGCTCGTGGATCATGGGCACACTCCGCGTCACGGTTTCGGGGGCGTTGCGTTGGTGGGGCCGGACGCGCCGGGGGCGAAAGCCGGCGGGATGGCGGGGGCACCACCCTGGCCGGGCTGGGTCGCGCCGGTACCGGTCGGGGTGGACTTGGCCGGCGTCGTGCCCGAGCCGCCGAGCGCGCCCGCCGCCTCGCCCGCCGCCGCGCCTAACTTGCGGCCAATCGCCGCCGGGCTGAGCACCGCGGGCAAGGGCAGCACGTTCTTCTCGTTGAGCGCCGCGACCTTGGGCCGGTAGGCCTGCGGCAGCAGGCCCGCGAGCCACACCGCGCCGTCATGGGTGAACGGGAGCAGGCGGGCGGCGCGCACCGGCTTCGGCCATTCCACCGGCGGGATCGCCATGCCGGCGAGGATGTAGGCGACCATGACGATCAGCGCGCCGCGCAGCACGCCGTAGGCGAGCCCCAACGTGCGGTCGACGCCGCCGAGTGCCGAGCCGCGCACCATCCGCCCGATCAGGTTGGTGACGATGGTGAAGGCGATGAGCGCGATGACGAAGACGATGCCGTAGGTCGCGGGGTCGGCGATGTGCTGGTTGCTGATCCAGCCGCGCACGATCGGGTTGGCGGCCGGGAACCCCGCGTAGGCGACATAGGCGGCCGCGACCCAGGCAGCGATGCCCAGCACCTCGCGCACGAAGCCCCGGATGAAGGCGACGATGGCGGAGACGGCGACAACGGCCAGCAGGACGAAGTCTGCGGAGGTCAAGGTTTTACCATCCTGGGCGGGATTGGTTCTCTATATCGGTCGCGGGTGCCCTGTCACCAGACCGCAACGCGGATGGCTTGGCTGCGCCTCATGCGGAAGCGGGGTGCTTGCTGGCAAGGAACCGCGCCACCAGGTCGCCGAGATGGCCGATCTCGGCCAACGCCAGCCCCTCCGGGGCGGCGGGCTGGCGGTTGCCGCGCGCCACCCGGCGGGGCAGGCAGGCCGAGGCGAAACCGAGCTTCTGCGCCTCCTTCAGGCGCGCCTCGGCGTGGGCCACCTGGCGGATCTCGCCGGAAAGACCGACTTCGCCGAAATAGACACACCCGGCATCCGTGGGCTGGTCGGCGACGGCGGAGACGATGGCGGCGGCAACCGCGAGGTCCGCGGCCGGCTCGCCCACGCGCAGGCCGCCGGCGATGTTAAGATAGACGTCCGAGCCCGCGAGCCGCAGCCCGCAGCGCGATTCCAGCACCGCGAGCAGCATCGACAGGCGCGACGAATCCCAGCCCACGGTGGCGCGCCTCGGCGAGCCGCCGGCATTGGTCGCGAGCAGGCACTGGATCTCGACCAGCACCGGCCGCGTGCCCTCCACCCCCGCAAACACCGCGCTGCCGGAGACATTGCCGCGCCGCTCGGCGAGGAACAGGGCGGAGGGGTTGGGCACCTCGGCGAGTCCGGTCTCCGTCATCTCGAACACGCCGATCTCGTCGGTGGCGCCGAAGCGGTTCTTCACGCCGCGCAGCACGCGGAACTGGTGGCCGCGGTCGCCCTCGAAGTAGAGCACGGCGTCCACCATGTGCTCGAGCACGCGCGGCCCGGCGATCGCGCCCTCCTTGGTGACGTGGCCGACCAGGACCACGGCGAAGCCCTGCGACTTGGCGAGGCGGATCAGCTCGAAGGCCGAGGCGCGCACCTGGCTCACCGAACCCGGCGCCGCGTCGAGCGTGTCGAGCCACATGGTCTGGATGGAATCGATCACCACCATGGTGGCGTCGCGCGCCGCCTCCAGCGAGGCGGCGATGTCGCGCAGGTTGATGGCGGCGGCGAGTTCCAGCGGCGAGGCGGCAAGGCCGAGGCGGCGGGCACGCAGGCGCACCTGCTCGATCGATTCCTCGCCCGAGATGTAAAGCGCGCGCTTGCCCAGGTCGGCTAGGCTCGCGGCCGCCTGCAGCAGCAGTGTGGACTTGCCGATGCCGGGGTCGCCGCCGAGGAGCACGGCCGAGCCCGGCACCAGACCGCCGCCCAGCACGCGGTCGAGTTCCGCGACGCCGGTTGCGGCGCGTGGCGGCGGCTCGGCCTCGCCGGACAGCGCCACGAATTCGAGCTTTTTGCCTTTCGCGCCGGTGCGGCTGGCTCCCGGGGCGGCGGGTGTCGCCTCTTCCTCGGCGACGGAGTTCCAGGCGCCGCAGGTCTCGCAGCGGCCCGCCCATTTCGGGGTCACGGCGCCGCATTGCGCGCAGACGAAGCGGGCGACCGCGCGGGCTATCGGCGCAGCTCCATGGTGATCGGCCCCTCGCGGCGGCCATGAGTGAACTGATCGACGATGGGATTGCCGCTCGACATCAGCGCCTCGGGCCCGCCCTGCCAGATGATTTGGCCCTTGTGCAGCATGGCGACGGAGTCCGCGATGCGCGAGGCACTCGCCATGTCGTGGGTGATGGCGATCGCGGTGCTGCCGAGGCGCCTGACCACGTCCACGATCAGCCCGTCGATGACGGCACCCATGATCGGGTCGAGCCCGGTCGTGGGTTCGTCGAAGAACAGCAGGTCCGGCGAGGCGGCGATGGCGCGGGCGAGGCCGACGCGCTTCTGCATGCCGCCCGAGAGTTCCGATGGCCAGAGGTCGCCGACGCTGGGCGCCAGGCCAACCTGCGCCAGCACCGCGTCGGCGCGCTGCCTTGCCTCGGCGCGGCGGATGCGGCCGCGCGCGAGCAGGCCGAAGGCGACGTTCTGCCAGACCGGCAGGCTGTCGAACAGCGCGCCGTTCTGGAACAGCATGCCCATGGTGGCGACGGCGCGTTCCCGCCCCTTGCGGTCCATGGCGAGCAGGTTCTTCCCGTCGAGCTCGATCGTGCCCTCGTCCGGTTCGATCAGGCCGAGCACGCATTTGATCAGCACCGACTTGCCGGAGCCGGAGCCGCCGATGACGACGAGCGAGGTGCCGGCGGGAATGTCGAGGTCGATGCCGTCGAGCACCTGCTTCGGCCCGAAGGCCTTTTTCAGCCCACGAATGCGAAGTTTCGGGACCGTTCCGTTCGCGGGCGCGCTCATCGGATGAAGAAGATCTCGGTGAGCACGTAGTCGAAGGCGAGGATGAGGATGGAGGCCGAGACCACGGCGGCGGTGGTCGCACTGCCCACGCCCTGCGCGCCGCCCTTGGAGTTGTAGCCGTTGTAGCAGCCCATCAGCGCCACCAGGAAGCCGAACACCGCGGCCTTCACCAGGCCGGAGACGACGTCCTGGGTTTCGAGGAAGTCGAGCGTGTTGTTGAGATGGACATGGCCGTTGAAGCCGAGCTTGAGGGTGGCGATGATGTAGCCGCCGAGCACACCCAGGATGTCCGCGACCACGACCAGCAGCGGCAGCGCGATGGCGCCGGCGAGCAGACGGGGTGCCACCAGGTATTTCATCGGGTTGGTCGAGAGCGTCGTGAGCGCGTCGATCTGGTCGGTCACGCGCATGGTGCCGAGTTCAGCGGCCATCGCCGCGCCGGCGCGGCCAGCGACCATCAGCCCGGCCAGCACCGGCCCAAGCTCGCGGGTGACGGAGAGGACGACGAGGCTCGCGATCTGGCTCTCGGCGGAGAAGCGCGCGAGCCCGGTCGCGGATTGCAGGGCGAGGACCATGCCGGTGAAGATCGCCGTCAGCGCCACCACCGGCAGCGAGAAATAGCCGATCTCCGCCAGCGCCCGGCCGACCATGCGCGGGTAGAAGGGCGGGCGGACGATCTGCGACACGCCGTCGAGCGCGAACAGCGTGATCCGCCCGCACATCCGCGCGGCGCCCAGCGTCCCCCGGCCGATCGCGGCGATGGCGTCGAGCAGGCGGTCCATCAACGATACCGCGGCATCAGCGGTACCGCCTCGGAATGCGCGGGCCCAGGCGGGTCAGCACCTCGTAGGCGTTGGTGCCGGCCCAGAGGGCGATGGTCTCGGCCGCGACCCCCTCGCCGAGCAGGGTGACGCGGGAGCCCTCCGCGAGACCGGGAACGCCGGTCGCGTCATAGGTCGTGAGGTCCATGGAGACGCGGCCTACCAGCGGCAGCACATGGCCGTCAAAGAGCGCATGGCCGGTGTTGCCCAGTGCGCGCGGCCAGCCGTCGGCATAGCCGATCGCGACGGTGGCGACGCGCGAGGAGCGTTCCGCGCGCCAGGTGGCGTTGTAGCCGACGCTCTCGCCGGGCCGGATGTCGCGCAGCTGCAGCACCGGCGCCGTGAGGCTGGCCGCCGGCTGCATCGGGTTGGCGCGGCCGGGCGTGGGGTTGATGCCGTAGAGCGCGGCACCCGGCCGGGCGAGATCGGAGGCGAAATCGGCGCCGAGGAAGATGCCGGAGGAATTGGCGAGGCTCGTCTTCCAGGCCGGGAACAGCGCACGCAGCCGCTCGAAGCGCTCACGCTGCGCTGCGTTGGCCGGGTCCGCCGGCTCCTCCGAGGCCACGAGATGGGTCATCAGCAGCGCCACCTCGATGCCGTCGAGCAGCGCGGGCTCGGCGGCAAGCTGCTCCATGTCCGCCGCGCCGAGGCCGAGCCGGTTCATCCCGGTGTCGGCCTGGAGGTACGCCGTTCCTCCCCCCGCTTCCCGCCACAGCGCGACGTGGGAGAGGCTCCCCAGCACGGGGAGGAGGTTGGCGGCGCGGTAGGTCGCGATCTCCGCGGCGCAGGGGCCGTTGAGCACGGCGATGCGCGGCTCCGGCAGCACCGCGCGCAGGGCCAGTGCCTCGGCGAGATGGGCGGTGAAGAAGGTGGCGCAGCCGGCCCTGGCAAGCACCGGAGCGACGGCGACCGCGCCATGGCCATAGGCGTCCGCCTTGACCACCGCCGCCGCCTCGGCCCCGTGGCGGCGGGCGAGCTCGCGCCAGTTGGCGACGATGGCGCCGGTGTCGACGTCGAGAACCGCGCCGCAATGGGCCATGTTCGCGCGCCTCGGGGCTTCCGCGGTCATGCGGGGTTCAGAATTCCTCCGCGTGCACCTGGTCGAGGTCGGCGAAGCGGGTGAACTCGCCCTCGAAGAAGACCTCGACCGTGCCGGTGGGACCGTGGCGCTGCTTCTCGATCAGCAGCTCCGCCTTGTTGTGAACCTTCTCCATGTTCTCCTGCCAGCGGGCGAGCGCGTCCTCGTGCTTGGCGGGGTTCTCGAAGGCGATCGCCTTCGGCTTGCGCATGTTGAGATAGTACTCGTCGCGGTAGATGAAGATGACGACGTCGGCGTCCTGCTCGATCGAGCCGGATTCGCGCAGGTCCGCGAGCTGCGGGCGCTTGTCGTCGCGGCTTTCCACGGCGCGCGAGAGCTGGGAGGCGGCGATGACGGGCACGTTGAGCTCCTTGGCCAGCGCCTTGAGGCCCTGGGTGATCATGCTGATTTCCAGCACCCGGCTTTCGGCCCGCTGTCCGGTCGCGGGGCGCATGAGCTGCAGGTAGTCGACCATGACGAGCGCGAGCCCGTTGGTGCGCCTGAGGCGGCGGCAGCGGCTGCGCAGCGCGGAGAGGGTGATGCCCGGCGTGTCGTCGATAAAGATCGGCAACGACGAGATCTCGCGGCTGGCGCCGACGAAACGGTCGAAGTCGCGCTGCGCGATGTCGCCGCGGCGGATGCGGTCGCCGGAGATGCGCGCGGCGTCCGCGAGGATGCGATTGGCCACCTGCTCGGCGCTCATTTCGAGCGAGAAGATGGCGACCGAGCGGGCGGGCAGCGCGTTGGGATCGGTGGCGCGCGCCTCGGCGAGGAAGGAGCGGCCGGCGGCCTGGGCGACGGAGGTGAGCAGCGAGGATTTCCCCATGCCCGGCCGCCCGGCCATGATGACGAGGTCCGAGTTGTGCAGGCCGCCGAGGCGCTTGTCGAGGTCGCGCAGGCCGGTGGTGACGCCGGAGATGCCGCCGGAGCTGCGCAGTGCGCGGTCCGCCGCGGCGACCGCCTGGGCGAGTGCCCTGTCAAAGCTCACGAAGCCGCGCTCGTTGTCGTGCTCGGCGAGGTTGTAGAGCGCGGTCTCGGCGCCCTCGATCTGGCCCTTGGCGTCGAGATCCGGGTCGGAGGCGAAGGCGCCGTTGACGACGTTCTCGCCGATCTCGATGAGCTGGCGGCGCAGCCAGGCATCGTGGATGGCGCGGCCGTAGTCGCCGGCGTTGATGATTCCGACCATGGCGGAGACGAGCTGGGCGAGATAGGCGGTGCCGCCAACCTCGTCGAGCACGCCGGAATGCTCGAACTCCGCCTTCAGCGTGACCGCATCGGCGATCTGCCCGCGCCCGACGCGCGCGGCGATGGCGGCGAAGACGCGGCCATGCACGGTGTCGGCAAAATGCTCGGGGCGCAGGAAGTCCGAGACGCGGTCGAAGGCGGCATTGTTGGCGAGCAGCGCGCCGAGCAGGGCCTGTTCCGCCTCCAGGTTGGCAGGCGGCATGCGCTGGGCAAGGCCCAGCAGCGGCGACTCGGTTGCGCGCGTGTCCATCCCGCTTCCCTACTCCGGCGCGCGCCAATCCGCACGCGCGCCGGGATGTGGATTGCGTGGATTGGGGGGAAGGCTCAGGCCCTGACCTCCACGCGCGCGGCGGCGCGTTCCGCCTCCACCATGTAGTCGCGCGCGAGCGGCAGCGCGGTCGGCTCGCGCACCAGCTGGAGCTGGAAGTTCATGTGGTCCTGCCGGCAGAAGGCGAGCTCAGAGGCGGCCAGGTAGAACTCGAACATGCGGCAGAACCGCTCATCGTAGAGGCCCTGGATGGCGTCGCGGTTGGCGGCGAAGCGGCGGCGCCACTGGCGCAGCGTCATCGCGTAGTGCAGGCGCAGGATCTCGATGTCCGTCGTCTTGAGCCCGGCGCGCTCCACCGCGGGCAGCACCTCGGAGAGCGACGGCGAGTAGCCGCCGGGGAAGATGTATTTGGCCAGCCACGGGTTGGTGCAGGCCGGCCCGTCGAAGCGGCCGATCGAGTGGATCACCGCCACCCCGTCCGGCACCAGGCAGCGCTTCACCACACGGAAGAACGTCTCGTAGAAGCCGACGCCGACATGCTCGAACATGCCGACCGAGACGATGCGGTCGAAGCCGCTGTGCAGCGCGCGGTAGTCCATCAGTTCGAACGTGACCCGATCCGCGAGGCCCTCCGCCGCGGCACGCGCCTGCGCCTCGGCGAGTTGTTCCGTGGACAGCGTGATGCCGGTGACCCGCGCCCCGTAGTCGCGCGCCAGCGTCAGCGCCATGCCGCCCCAGCCGCAGCCGATGTCGAGCACCGTGAGGTCGGGCCGGTCGAGCCGCAGCTTGGAGGCGATGTGGCGCTTCTTGGCGAGCTGCGCCTCCTCCAGCGTCTCGTCGCCCTTCGGGAAATAGGCGCAGGAATACTGGCGGTCGCGGTCGAGGAAAAGCGAGTATAGCCGGCCGTTGAGGTCGTAATGGTGCGCCACGTTGCGGCGTGCGCGCGAGGCCGGGTTGAACTGGGCGATGCGGCGCGTCATGCGGCCGAGCCGTCCGCGCAACGCCATCAGCGGCACGCCAGCGGTCTCCGAGCCCTGGTTGGTCATCAGCACGTCGAGCACGTCGTAGATGGAGCAGTCGACCGGCGTGAGCGTGCCGTCCATGTAGGCCTCGCCAAAATGGAGGCCGGGATTGATCACCAGGCGGCGGATGGTGGCGTTGTCGGCGATGGCAAACACCGCCTCCGGTCCCTTTTCGCCGGAATAGGTGGTAACGGAACCGTCCGGCCAGCGGACTGTGAGCCGGCCGAGGACGATCAGTCGCCTGAGAATGAGATCGAGCAATGCCCGCATCCTGCCCCCCTGCGTTTCGACAGGGCGCAGATTGAACCAGGGAGGCGGAAAAAGGCAACCTCGCGCCGGCACGATCGGGCACGGGTGATTATGGCCGCGGCACGACCCGGTAGAGCGCGATGCCGGGCCGCTCCGCGACGCGCACGAGGCGGCCGCCGAGCAGCGTCGGCGCCGCGCCGGCCCACGTGCCGGTGACGATCATCAGGTCGACATGGCGCAGCGCCGCGCCCACGCGGCCGCGATGGCGCTCGCGCAGGACCGCGCGCTGGATCGTCTGCATCGCCGCCTCGCTCCTTGCCTCGGCGGGCACCGCCTCGAGCGGCTGCTGGCCCGGCTTGTCGAACAGCGCGGGGACGAAACGGTTCGAGATCGCCGCGAGATAGACCGGAAAATGGTAGTCGGTGGGCCAGGTGAGGTCGATCATCCAGGGGCTGAGCCCGGTTGGTATCGTGTTCGCCTGCGCCTCGCCGACGCGTGCCTGCGGCGGGACCTGGTCGAGGATCCAGCGTACGTCGGCGAGGTAGGGGCCGGTGCGCGACCAGGCGACGAGCATGATGGCGAGGCGGACGATAAACATCGCGCCGAGCGCCGTGGCGGCAAGGCGGCCGGCCCGGGGGCGGGCGAACTCGGGCAGGAACACGACGCTCACCAGCACGCCGGCAAAGAGCTGGAAGCGAACATTGACGTAATGCAGCCCGTGCTCGGCGAAGGGCATGGCGAGGCCCAGCGCGACCGCGACCAGCAGCACGATGAGGCCAGTGGCCGATACCGCGACGCGGCCGGCACGCGCGGCGCGCAGCAACACGGCGATAAGCAGCAGCCCGGTGACCAGCCCGAGCATCACGGGATAGGAGAACCAAGCGGAGCTGATGCTGTGCCAGAGCAGCGCCGGCCTTTCGTACAAGGTGCGGCCGCCAACGGTGAGGACCTTGGTGGCGCTGTAGAGCGGGGCGAGCATGAAAGCGGCAGGCAGCGGCGGCAGCAGGGCGGCGGCGAGACGCCGCGCCCGCCCGGGGCCGGGCGCGCGGGCGTGCCAGGCGCGAACCAGCGCATCGGCGCCGAGGAAGGCGGC
>DAHUXX010000142.1 GCA_027306955.1 Acetobacteraceae bacterium
CCTGCTCCTGCTGCTGCCGGTTCCGGCGCATGCCCAGCCGATGCCGCCGCCCGCAACCTCGGCCCCACCCGCGATGGCCCCATTGGCAACCGCGCCCTCCGCCTCGATCCGCCCGGTCCCGCCGCTGCCCACCACCATCCCCCGCGCGGCGCTGCACACCACGCTCGGTTACATCGTGACCGGCGATGCTGCGGTCGACCGCATCTCGCGCGACGGCCTCGCGGCCCTCTCGGAGTTCGTCACCGCTCATACGGCGGCAACCCTCGGCCCGCCGGAGGCGGTGGTGCCGGGCCGCGACGACCTCTCATTCTATCCGCTGCTCTACTGGCCGATCACCACCGCCGAGCCCGACCTCTCGGCCGCCGCGGTCGCTGCCCTCAACGCCTACATGGCCTATGGCGGCATCATCCTCATCGACACACGCGACGGCGAGGCCGGCTTCGCGCCGGGCACGCGGCAGGCGCTGCGCCGCCTCACGCGCGGGCTTGCCATCCCAACGCTGGCGCCGCTGACCACCCAGCACGTGCTCACCCGCACCTTCTACCTGCTGCCGCAATTCCCGGGACGTTTTCCAAGTGGAACGGTCTGGGTGCAGCGCGGCCAGGACCGCGCCAATGACAGCGTCTCGCCGGTGGTGATCGGCGGCGGCGACTGGGCCGCGGCCTGGGCGACCGACGCCTCCGGGCGCTTCCTCTACGCCACCATCCCCGGCGGCAACCGCCAGCGCGTTTATGCCTACCGCTTCGGCGTCAATCTCGTCATGTACGCGCTCACCGGCAACTACAAGGGCGATCAGGTGCAGGTGCCCGCCATCCTTCGCCGGCTCGGCCGATGACCGCGCCAGCGGCCATCGCGGCACTGCGCTTCCTGCCGCTGCTGCCGGCTTGGGCACTGCTGCTGCTCGGCGTCGTTGCGGCGCTGGCGGTGGCACTCTCCTTCTGGCGCCGCGCGCGCGGCGCCTGGTGGCGGCTCGCCGCCTTTGCCGCCATCCTGCTCTGGCTCGCGGGGCCAAGCCTGATCTCCGAGACGCGCCACTACCTGCCCGATATCGGGCTGATGCTGGTCGACCACTCGGCGAGCATGCGCGTGGGCAACCGCCTCGCCCTCGCCGACGCCGCCGCGACGAAGCTCTCGGCCGAGGCGCGCGCCATCCCCAGCCTCGAATGGCGCACCGTCACGATCCCGGAACGAGGCTCGCAGGGCACGCGCCTCGTCGCCGCCATGCACCGCGCGCTGGCCGACATCCCGGCGGACCGGCTCGCGGGGGTCGTCGCCATCACCGACGGCGAGGCGTCGGACGCGGTCGCGAACCTCCGTCTGCCGGCGCCGTTCCACCTGCTGATCCCCGCGCGCGGCGAGCAGACGGACCGGCGCATCCGCGTCGTCTCCGCCCCCACCTACGGCATCGTCGGCAAGACCGCGCGCATCGACGTCGCGATCGAGGACATGGGCCTGCCCGATCGCGGCACCACCGTCGGCCGCGTCGTGCCGCTCACCATCCGCCGCGACGGCCAGCCGCCCATCGTGCAGTCGGTCGCCGTCGGCCCCACGCACGAGATCGACCTGCCGATCACCGCGGAAGGACCCACCGTCGTCGAGCTGTCCGTGCCCAGGCTTCCGGCCGAGGCGAGCACCATCAACAACCGCACCGTGCTCACCATCAACGGCGTGCGCGACCGGCTGCGCGTGCTGCTTGTCTCCGGCAAGCCGCATCCCGGAGAGCGCACCTGGCGGCGCCTGCTCAAGGCCGACCCCTCGGTGGACCTGGTGCATTTCACCATCCTGCGCCCGCCCTCGAAACAGGATAACACGCCGCTCAACGAGCTCTCGCTGATCTCGTTCCCGGTGTACGAGCTGTTCCAGGTCAAGATCCGCGACTTCGACCTCATCATCCTGGATCGCTACAAGAACCGCGGCCTGCTGCCGCGCCAGTACATCCAGAACATCGTGGACTATGTGCGCGGGGGCGGCGCGCTGCTGGTCTCGGTGGGGCCGGAGTTCGCGGGCAGCGACAGCCTCGCCAACTCGCCCCTTGCCGAGCTGCTGCCGGCGCTGCCCGCCGCCTTCGGGCGCTCCGGCGTGATCGACATGCCCTTCCGCCCCTATGTCACGGCGCTCGGCCAGCGCGACCCGATCACCGCGAGCCTGCCCGGCTGGAATCACGGCCATCCCGTTTGGGGTCCCTGGTACCAGCGTCTCGCGACGCTCGCGAACCCCAGCTTGCCGGGGAACGTCCTGATGCGCGCGGGGCAGGGGGGTGGGCCGCTCCTCATTACCAGCCATGTCGGGCGCGGTCGGGTGGCGATGCTGCTCTCGGACCAGATCTGGCTGTGGTCGCGCGGGCACATGGGCGGCGGACCCCAGGCGGAACTGCTGCGCCGCATCGCGCACTGGTCGATGGGCGAGCCGGCGCTGGCCGGCAACCGGCTCACGGCCGATGTCGCGCATGGCGTGCTCACCGTCACCCGCAACAGCCTCGCCGCCACGCCGCCGCCGCCTGCGACCGTCACCGGGCCCGACGGCATCGCGCGCACGCTGAAGCTGACGCCGCTCCGCCCGGGCCTGGCGCGCGCGAGCCTGCCGGCGCCACAAGTCGGCGTCTGGCGCGTGGACGAGGGCGGGCTCTCCGCCTTCGCCGCCGCCGGCCCCACGGACCCGCCGGAGTTCGCCGATCTGCGCGCGACCGCGACCAAGCTGGCCCAAGCAGTCGCCGCCACGCACGGCGGCGTGGTGTGGCTCGACCCCAAAGGCGCGCCGGCGCTGCGCATGGTCAACCCCGGCCAGCTCACCAAGGGGAATGGCTGGATCGGCCTGCTGCGCCGCCGCGCGCATGTCGTCACCGGCGTGGACAACGTGCCGCTGGTCCCCGGCTGGGTGGCGCTCACCGTCATTCTGCTGCTTGCCGTGCTTGCCTGGCGGCGCGAAGGTCACTGACCGGGACGCGAAGGAGGGTGTGTCTTCCGCGACGATGACAGCAACGGCTTCGCGGGCGGGTTCGACCGCGGCGCGCTGCTCGCCTTGGTGGGCTTTGTCGGATTCGCGCTGCTCGTCGGCGCGACCGCCGCGATGGCCACGCAGGAGGGCGTGCGCCTCTGGTACCCGTCGCTGACCGCGCCCCCGGGCACGCCGCCCGACGCCGCCTTTCCGGTCGTCTGGACCGGGCTCTACGTGCTGATGGGCGTGGCCGCCTGGCGCATCTGGCACGTCGCCCCGCGCCCGGCCGCCTTCGCCGCACTACGCCTGTGGGGCTGGCAACTCCTCGCCAATGCCGCCTGGTCGCCGGTCTTCTTCGGCCTGCATGCGATCGGCGCCGCGCTCCTGGTCCTGCTGCTCCTGCTGGTCCTCGTGGTGGCGACCCTGCTCGCCTTCGCGCGCCGCGACAGCCTCGCCGGGCTGCTGCTCGCGCCCTATCCCGTCTGGGTCGCCTACGCCGCCTGGCTCAACGCGGGGTTCTGGTGGCTCAACGGCAGACCATTTCCCTGACCCTGTTTCCCTGACCTCCGTCTGCGCGACGCCCGCCGGCTTCGCAGGGCGCGGCGTTGCTGCTAGACCACGCCCATGCGCAAGCGAATTCTCATGCTGGCCACCGCGGCCGCGCTGCTGCCGGGCGTGGCTGCGGCGCAGGTCATCGCGCCGTCGGGCCAAATCGGCCCCAAGCAAAACGTCCCGGTCGGCAACAAGCCGTCGCCGACGCCCCCTGGCCTGCCCGGCGCCCAATCCACCGGCCCGATCGTCGGCGCCCAGCGCGCGGGGCGCAACCTCTCGCCCACCGCGGCCCTGTTCGACGCCATCGACCGTGGCGATATCGCCGCCGCCCGCGAGGCGCTGAGCCGTGGCGCGAACCTCAACGCCCGCAACGCGCTGGGTGAGACGCCGATCCAGCTCTCGGTCGACCTGGCGCGCAACGACATCACCTTCCTGCTGCTCTCCGCCCGCGGCAACGAGCCCGCGCCGGGCGCCAGACCGGCCGCCACCACCCCCATCCGCGAGATCGCCGCGAACCGCACGGGCCCGGCGGCAAGCCCGCCGCCCGCGCCAGCCCCGGCGCCGCGCGCCACCCCGGTCCAGCCCATCCGGCTCTCCAACGACCCCGGCGTGCCGAATCCGTCCGCCGGGTTCCTGGGCTTCGGCCCGGTCCAGCATTGATCGCCAGCACGGAGGCGCGCCATGACCGAGGTTGACTGGACCCGCTGCTCGGGCCCGGAGATCCGCGCGCTCGCTGCGCGCGGCGCGGCACTCGCCGTGCTCCCCGTCGGCTCGCTGGAGCAGCACGGGCCGCACCTGCCGGTCATCACCGACACGCGCACCGCCTGGGAGGTGTCCATCCGCGCAGCGCGCATCGCGGCGGAGACGATGCCGGTGCTCGTGCTGCCCGGCATGTGGACCGGCATGAGCGAGCACCACCTGCCCTTCGGTGGAACAATAAGTCTCAATTTCAATGAATTCAGGGGCGTTGTTTCCGGCATCGCGCGCAGCCTGCGCGCCATCGGCTTCGCCCGGCTGCTGCTGGTGAACGGCCACGGCGGCAACATCGACCCCCTCGCCGTCGCCGCGCGCGAGCTCGCCGTGGAATATGGCATGCCGATCGTCGCCACCACGCCCTGGTTCATCGCCGCCGACGCCGTCGCCGCCGAACTCGAGACCGCGAAGGGCCCGCAGCACGCGTGCGAGGCAGAGACGTCGGTGATGCTCGCGATGATGGCCGACGCGGTGAAGACGGACCGCTTCGAGGAGGCGGTGCGCCAGGCGCCGCCACGCGTGCCTGCCCGCCCCGGCTTCAGCCGCTTCTGGAGTTTTTCCGAGCGCGCGCCCTCCACCGGCGTGATGGGCGATCCCCGTCCCGCGACAGCAGAAAAGGGCGAACGCTTGCTCGACGCCATGGCCGCCGCCCTGGCGGAGGCGATGGGCGACCGCGTACTCTGGCGCGCGCCGGACCCGGTCTGGAGCCCCGGCCGAGGCCAAGGCAACACCGCCGGCTCCGCACTCGAGTAGCCGGCCCTCAAGCTCAGGATCAGGTCTGGGCGACGCAGCCCGCCACCACCAGCGCCTCGATCTCCTCGGCTCCGAAGCCCCAATCGGCCAGCACCTCGCGACTATGCGCGCCGGCTCCCGCGGGTCCACGCCCGAGGGTTGCCGGCGTGCGCGAGAAGCGCGGCGCGGGCGCCGGCTGCACCACACCCGCGTGCTCCACCAGCGTTCGCCGCGCCGCGATGTGCGGATGCGCCGGCGCCTCCGCCATCGTCAACACCGGCGCCGCGCAGGCATCCGTGCCTTCGAGCAGCGCCGCCCAGGTGTCGCGGTCGCGCTCGCCGAGCCGCGCTGCGATCGCCGCCCGCAGCACCGGCCAGCCGCCGGGGTCGCGATGCTTGTCCGCCAGCGTCGCGTCGAGGCCGATCGCGGCGAGAAAGACGCGCAGGAATTCCGGCTCCAGCGGCCCCACCGCGAGGAAACGCCCGTCCGCGCATGCATACGTGTCGTAGAACGGCGCGCCACCATCAAGCAGGTTTGCGCCGCGCTCGCCGCGCCAGCGCCCGCCCGCCAGCATGCCGAAGAATGGCGCCATCAGCAGGGCCGCGCCGTCCACCATCGCGGCGTCCACCACCTGGCCGCGTTCGCAGACGCCGCGCTCCACCAGCGCCGCCAGCACGCCCACCGCGAGCAGCATCGCGCCGCCGCCGTAGTCGCCGATGAGGTTGAGCGGCGGCGCCGGCGGTGCCCCGGGCCGGCCGATCGCCGCCAGCGTCCCGGTGAGCGCGATATAGGTGATGTCGTGCCCCGCGCGCTGCGCCAGCGGCCCGTCCTGGCCCCAGCCGGTCATGCGTCCATAGACCAGGCGCCCGTTGCGGCTGCGCACGACCTCCGGGCCCAGCCCCAGCCGCTCCATCACGCCGGGCCGGAACCCCTCCAGCAGCACGTCGGCATGCGCCGCCAGCCGCAGCACCGTCGCCGCGCCCTCGGGGTGCTTGACGTCGATCGCGACCGACCGCCGCCCGCGCCGCGTCACGTCGCCCGCCCATCCAGGTGCCGTGATGTCCCGCGCCGCGCCATGCGGCGGCCGGTCCACGATCACGATCTCCGCGCCAAGATCCGCGAGCAGCATACCGCAGAACGGCACCGGCCCGATGCCCGCCATCTCCACGATCCGCAGCCCGGCGAGCGGGCCCGCCGCGGGGCCGGAGCTCATGCCGCCCGCGCCGTCGCGCCGATGATCGCCGCCGCCGCCGCCTCGCCGGCGCGAATACCGTCGATCGCGGCCGTCAGGATGCCGCCGGCGAAACCCGCCCCTTCGCCCGCGGGATAAAGCCCGGCGGTGTTGACGCTCTCGCCGTTCTCGCCGCGCAGGAGGCGCACGGGCGAGGAGGTGCGCGTCTCCACCCCGGTCATCACCGCGTCCGCACGGTCGAAGCCCGGGATGCGCCGTGCGAACGCCGGCAGCGCCTCGCGGATCGCGGCGACCGCAAAATCCGGCAGGCAGGCGGCAAGGTCTGTCGGCGTCACCCCAGGTCGATACGAAGGCGCAATGTCCCCGAGCGCGGTCGAGGCGCGCCCTCCGAGGAAATCGCCCACAAGCTGCGCCGGCGCGCGATAGCCGCCGCCGCCCGCGGCGAAGGCCGCGCTTTCCCAGTGCCGCTGGAACGCGATGCCTCCGAGCGGCCCGTCGGGAAAATCCGCGGGCGAGATGCCGACCACGATCGCGGCATTCGCGTTGCGCTCGTTGCGCGAATACTGGCTCATCCCGTTGGTCACCACGCGCCCGGGCTCGGAGGTCGCTGCGACGACCGTGCCGCCCGGGCACATGCAGAAGGAATAAACCCCGCGCCCGCTGCTCGCTTGGTGCACCAGCTTGTAGTCGGCGGCACCCAGGATGGGGTTGCCGGCATCGGCGCCGAAGCGGGCGCGGTCGATCATCCCCTGCGGATGCTCGATGCGCACGCCGATTGAAAGCGGCTTCGCCGCCATCGCCACGCCGCGCTCATGGAGCCGCGCGAACAGGTCGCGCGCGCTGTGACCTGGGGCGAGCACGACATGGTCCGCCCGCAGCGTCTCGCCGCCCGCGAGCACCAGGCCGCGCAGCCGCCGCGCGCCGCCGGTCGTTTCGATGACGAGATCGTCGACGCGGGTCTCGAACCGGTACTCGCCGCCCAACCCCTCGATCGTCGCCCGGATGTGCTCGACCATGGAAACCAGGCGGAACGTGCCGATATGCGGCCTCGCGCTGACCAGGATCTCCTCCGGCGCGCCGGCACGCACGAACTCCTCCAGCACCTTGCGTCCCAGGTGGCGCGGATCGCTCACGCCGGAATGCAGCTTACCGTCGGAGAACGTGCCGGCACCGCCCTCGCCGAACTGCACGTTGCTCTCGGGCGTCAGCACGCCGCGCCGCCACAGCGCCCAGGTGTCCCTGGTGCGCTGGCGCACCATCCGCCCGCGTTCGAGCACGATCGGCCGGAACCCCGCCTGCGCGAGGATCAGCGCCGCGAATAGCCCGCAGGGCCCGGCACCCACGACCACCGGCCGCGGCGCGCCCGACGGGGCGCGGCCCGCGCCGGGATAGCGCATGTCCGGGCGGCGGGCGATGCCCTGGCCACCTTCATGCGCCGCAAGCACCCGCCCGGCGGCCGCGGGCGGAAGTTCCGCATCCACGGTGTAGACCAGCCGCACCCGCGCGCGTCCGCGCGCGTCCCAGCCGCGGCGGAAGACGCTGAATGTCCGCAATTCCTCGGCCGTGATGCCGAGCCGCGCCAGCACCGCCTCGCGCAAGGCATCCGGCGCGTGGTCGAGTGGCAGGCGAAGTTCGGTGATCCGCAGCCAGGGCATGCCCTCGCCTAGCTGCTGCCGGTCATCATGTCACGCGTTGCCTCGCCGCTAGACCGTCGCCACCGGCGTTGCCGGCGAGCCCACCGCGCCGGGCAGGCGCAACGGCGGCGCCGTCAGCAGGAACCGGCTGCGCCCCGCCTCGCGCAGCCAATCCGCCAGCGCCGTGAGGTGCCACAGCTCGCCGAGATAGACGCCGAGCCGGAACAGGCAATGCGCGTGCAGCGGCAGCGTGGCGCAGACATTCTCGGCACAGGGCTGCGCCGGATGTGCCTCGACCGCGTAATTATCCGCGATCAGTGCCACCACGCCGCTCTCGCCGATCCAGTCGAGCAGCCTCTCGTCGCGCCCGTCGAGCGCCGGTGCCGAGGCAAACAGTTTCTCCCGGTCAGGCTTCTTGCCCATGCCGAGCAACATTTCCGCGAATCCCGTGCGCAGCAACACGAAATCTCCGGGTTCCACCAGCACGCGATCCGCCTCCAAGATCCGCATCAGCCGCTCATAGCCAACGATTTCGGCGCGCGGGCCGGTATGCGCCAGCAGGTCCACCATCACGCCGCGCCCCTGCATGCAGGTGGCGGCCATGTTCTCCACACCCAGCCGGTACGCCCCCGGCGCGCGCCCGGTCTCGCGCGCCTCGGTGCCCTTCCAGGCCAGTGGTCCCACGATGTCCTCGCCGGCGCGATAGCCGTTGTAGAAACGGTCCTCAGGCACGCCGTCGCCGTCCGCATCGAACATCTGGCCGACATGCGCGAGGCTGTCCCACTGCGTCGAGTATTGCAGCGTCAGCAGCACGCGGTCGTCGCAGATCACGTCCGTCGCCGTCGGGTCGTCGCAGCGCAGCGGATAGGTCATGTTGGGCGCGCCGTGCTCGCGCCGCGTCGGCTCGAGCACCGGCGGGTTGCGCCGCGGGTTCAACACGTTGCCGCCGGGATAGTCGAGCGGCAGCGAGAGGCAGAAGCTGCGCCCCTCGCGCACCTCGGCGATGCCCTGCAGCACCTTCTCGCGCGTGAGCAGGTTGAGTCGGCCCAACTGGTCGTCCGGTCCCCAATCGCCCCAGGTCGAACGCGGCGGGCGGCGCGTCCAGCGCGGTGCGGTGTCCATCACGCGGCCTGCGCCAGCGTCGGCGCCACGTCGGCCACCGTGGTGCGCCGCAACTCGCGCACCTCGTTCGCGGGATAGGCGCGGGCGCGGTGCATGGTCACGCGGTTGTCCCACATCACCAGGTCGTGCGGCGACCAGCGATGCACGTGCACGCGCTCGCGCTGTGTCGCGTGTTCGGTAAGATCGCGCAACAACATCCGCGCCTCCGGCACCGGCATACCGCGGATCGCCCCGGCATGACTCGCGAGGTAGAGGGAAAGCCGCCCCGTGACCGGATGGCGCCGCACCAGGCGCTGCGGCACGGGCCGCCAGCGCTCGCGCTCCGCCTCGGTCCAGTCCTCGAATCCGAGCGAGCCGCGCGAATAGAGCTGGCTGTGCTCGGCGACGAGGTCGCGGATCTCCGTCTGTGTCGCGGCGTCGAGCGTGTCCCAGGCCGCGCGCATGTCCGCAAATTCCGTGTTGCCGCCACGGCTCGTCAGCAGCCGCGCCGACAGGATGGAATATTTCGCCGGCGTCGCCTTGAAGCTGCTGTCGCTGTGCCAGAGCATGTTGCCGAGCCCGAACAGCCGCCGCCGGTCGTCGCGCGCCAGCACCTCGCCGTTCTTGCCGAGGTTGGAGATGTCATTGAGGTGCGGCTCCGCCAGCCGCCGGTCCGCGCCTTGCGCGATATCCCCGGTCGCCAGCTCCAGCTCGCCGAAGCAACGCCCGAAGGCGAGCTGCTGCTCGTCGGTGATGTCCTGCCCCGGGAAATGCAGCACGGCGTAACCGTCCATGCCGGCCTCGATCGCCGCCACACTCGCGGCAGCGAGCGGTTGGCGCAGGTCGATGCCGGTCACAACGCCGAAGAAGCCCGGCCGTTCCAGCGGGCTCGAGGGACGAATGGCGAGCATGCGTTTCCTCCTGTTTTGCCACGCTATAGCACGCCCTGCAGGATGTCCCCGAGCCGTTCGAAATCCGCCGCCGCGTTGTAGGCCTGGGCGGAAATCCGCAGCCACAGCGCGCCCCCCAGCGCATGCACCGGCGCGTCGCAGCCGGCATCCATCAGCCGCCCGCGCAGCGCCAGCGCCACCTCCGCGGTGGCCGAACCCGGCACGCGCACCGTCGCCATCGCGCCGCCGATGCCGTTGCCATGCCCCGTCTCGGTGCCCAGCCGCGCCGCGAGCCGCGCCGAGGCCTCCGCGGCCAGCAACGTGTTGCGTGCCATCAGCGCCGTCCCGCCGAGCGAGGCGTGGAAATCCAGCGCCGTCCCGATCGCCAGATAGGCGGTCGGATCGATCGTCCCGGTCCAGTCGAATTCCGCGACGAAGCCGCGGCCCAGCCCGTGGCTGATCACCGCCGGATGCAGCCCCGCCTGCGCCTCGCGCCGCGCGTGCAGGAAGGCGCAACCCTTCGGCGCAAACAGCCATTTATGCGCGTTGCCGGTGTACCAATCGGCCCCGATCGCCCCGACATCGAGTGCCACGTGGCCGGGAGCGTGCGCCCCGTCCACCAGCACGCGCACATCGCGGGCATGGCACAGCGCCACCATCTCCGCGATCGGCACCACCACGGCGCTCGGCGAGGTGATGTGGTCGAGCACCGCGATCCGCGTCCGGGGCGTGATCGCCGCGCCAACGCTCGCCACCATCTCCGCCGCGTCGGGCCGTGGCCAGGGCAGCGCCGCCTCCACCAGGCGCGCACCGGTCTGTTGTGCGACGTAGCGCGCCGTGTTGCGCACCGCGCCATAGACGTGGCTCAGCATCAGGATCTCGTCGCCCGGCACGAGGGCGAGCGAGCGCAGCACCGCGTTCACCCCGGTGGTCGCGTTCGGCACGAAGGCGAGATCCTCCGCCGCCGCGCCGACATAGGCGGCGAGGCGCGCCGCCGCCTCGCGCAGCGCGCCTGGCAGCACGCGGTTGAAGAAGCGCGAGGTCTGCGCCTCCATCACGCCGCGCCAGCGGTCCTGCTCGGCCAGCACCGCGCGCGGCGTCGCGCCATAGGAGCCGTGATTGACGGTGCAGGCGCCGGGATCGATCAGGAACGCGTCGCGGATCGCCTCACCGAGCGCGCGCATCTCAGCCCGCCGGCCGCAGCCCGCGCTCGCCCAGCTCCCGCTCGATCACATGCCCCGCGCGAAACACGGTCGGCTCCTGCCAGGCGTGCCCCACCACCTGCACGGCGACCGGCAGCCCGCCCTCGCCGAACCCGGCGCAGACGCTGAGCGACGGCAATCCCGTCAGGTTGAACGGCGCCATGAACCCAGGCTTCGCCACCGCGGTCCATTTCGATACGGATTCGATCAGCGGGGCCTCGGATTGCGCACCCGCCACAAGCAGCAGGTCGAGATCGGCCATCGCCGCGCGAGTCGCCGCCACCAGTTCGCGCCGCCGTCGCAGCGCCTGGATGTAGTCGGTGGCGCTCATCACCGCGCCCATCGCCAGGCGGGAGCGCATGACGTCGCCGTATTCATGGAAGCGCCTGGTGATCCACGGCTCGTGCAATGCCCAGGCCTCGGCATGCAGGATCAGGCTGTTCGCCGACTGGTAGTCCATCAGCGGCGGCAGCGTCACGTCGCGCACCGCGGCCCCGCCGGCCGCCAGCACCCGCGCCGCATCCTCAACCGCGCGCGCACAGCCGGGGGTCACCGGGTTGTCGCGCTCGTGGAAATGCCGCGCCACGCCGACACGTAGCCCTTGTACGGAGCCGCCGATGCCAGCGGAAAAATCCGGAACCGGAACATTGGCGCTGGCCGGGTCGAGCGGATCGTGGCCCGCCATCGCCTGCAGCAGCAGCGCGCAATCCTCCGCGGTCCATGCCAGCGGCCCGGCGTGATCGAGCGAAAACGAGAGGGGGATGATCCCCCGGCGCGAGCAGCGCCCATAGGTCGGCTTGATCCCGGCTATGCCGCACAGCGCCGCGGGCCCGCGGATCGAGCCGCCGGTGTCCGAACCCGTGCCGCCCAGGATCATCCCGTCTGCCACCGCCGCGCCGGTGCCGGAGGAGGAGCCGGAGGTGAAGCGCGTCGTTTCCCACGGGTTGCGCGCCGGCGGCCAGGGCAGGTCGAAGCTCGGCCCGCCGATCGCGAATTCGTGCGTCGCGAGCTTGCCCACCAGCACCACGCCCGCGCCCGCGAGCTGGGCCACGGTCTGCGCGTCCGCCACCGGCACATGGTCGGCGAGCAGCCGCGAATGCGCCGTGGTCGGCAGGCCGGCGGTCTCGTAGATGTCCTTGTGCCCGATCGGGATGCCGTCGAGCGGCCCGCGCAGGGTGCGGCGCATCTGCCGCCCCTCCGCCGCGCGCGCGTCGGCAAGTGCGCGCTCCGGCGTCCGCAGGATGAAGGCGTGCAGCACCGGGTCGCGCGCCTCCACCCTGGCCAGGCATGCCTCGGTGAGTTCCACCGGCGAGAGCGTGCGCGCCGCGATCGCCCTTGCGGCTTCGGCGATCGTCGGCGTCATGCCTTGTCGTCCACGCTGAAGATATGCGCCGGTTCCGCCTCGCGCGGGCGAGAACCGCCGGCGCGGACGTTTTCCATCATCGCCGCGAAGGACTGGAAACCGCTGTTGTAGAGGTCGCTTATTTCGGCCTCGGGCAGGTCGAGCCCCGCGCGGCGGAGCAGGGTGGCAAACTCGGCTTGGTTCAGGCTCGGCATGGGCGTGGCCCTCCTTCGCTTGAAGCCTGCGCCGGCCGTGCGCCGCGCGCAACGGGGGCTACAGCAATCCCGCGCCCGCTTCCTCCGCCAGCCGGTCCGGCGCGCCTTCCCACACGATGCGCGCATGCTCCAGCACATAGACGCGGTCAGCATGCGGCAGCGCGAACGTCACGTTCTGCTCGCCCAGCAGCACCGTGATGTCGGTGGTGTTGCGCAACGTCTCCAGCGCGCGCGACAGCAGCTCCAGGATCACCGGCGCGAGCCCCAGCGTCGGCTCGTCGAGGATCAGCAGCTGCGGGCGCATCATCAGCGCCCGCGCGATCGCCAGCATCTGCTGCTCGCCGCCTGAGAGCGTGCGCGCCGCCTGGCCCTCGCGCTCGCGCAGGATCGGGAACAGGCTGTAGAGCCAGTCCCGTCGCTCCGCCATCGATCCCGGCGACTGGTGCTGCCCGCCGAGTTCCAGGTTCTCGCGTACCGTCATATCGCCGAACAGCTCGCGGCTCTCCGGGCACTGCACCAGGCCCTGGCGCGCGATCGTCGCGGCACTGCGCCCGGCGAGCCTGCGTGCCGCGAAGGCGATCGAGCCCTGGTAGGGCACGAGGCCGGAGATGGCGTTGAACAGCGTCGTCTTGCCC
The DNA here is from genome assembly GCA_027306955.1 of Acetobacteraceae bacterium. Lineage (GTDB taxonomy): Bacteria > Pseudomonadota > Alphaproteobacteria > Acetobacterales > Acetobacteraceae > JAJXXT01. The sequence continues at coordinate 13,183 of DAHUXX010000142.1, forward strand.
GCACCGTTGAGGCCGACCACGGAGACGAACTCGCCCTTGCGGATACGCAACGAGACGTTTTCCAGAGCCTGCGCCTTGCCGTAGAAGACGGAGACGTCCGAAACCTCGAGCAGCGGTGCCTCGTCGGTCGTCGCGCGCGCGGGCCGGCTCGCATGCGCGATCTCGCCGCCGAGATAGACGCGGCGCACGGTCTCATCGCGCATCACCTCCTCGGCGCTGCCCTCGGCAATCCGCTCGCCGAGATACATCGCGAAGATCCGGTCGACGAGCGCGGCCACGCCCTTCACGTTGTGGTCGACCAGCAGCACTGCGTGCCCGGCCTCGCGGAAGGTGCGGATCAGGGCAGAGAAGTCAGCGACCTCGGCTGCCGTGAGCCCGGCGAAGGGCTCGTCCACCAGCACCACCTTAGGGTCGCGCGCCACCGCTCGCGCCAGTTCCATGCGGCGCAGATCGGCAAAGGGCAGGGTGGCGGGAAACCGGTCGAGCACGTTCGCCAGTCCGACGCGCCTGGCGATTGCCCGGGCCCGCTCCACCACCTCGCGCCCGGCGCGCAGGCGGAGCAGGCTGTCCGGCAGCAGCGCCAGCATGATGTTCTCGAGCACGGTCTGCCGGTGCAGCGGGCGCGAATGCTGGAACACCAGGCCCACGCCAGCGCGCGCGATGCGGTGCGTGGGCCAGCCCGCGACCTCCTCGCCCTCGATGCGCACGCTGCCGGTGTTGGGCTTCTCGATGCCCATGACGAGCTTCATCACCGTCGACTTGCCGGAGCCGTTCGGCCCGATCAGCCCCACGATCTCGCCGGAGCGCACGGAGAAGGAGACATCCTTCACCGCGACCAGGCCGCCGAAGCGCTTGGTCAGCCCCTCGACCTCGAGCAGCGCAGTCATGCGCCCTCGCGCACGATGAAGCGTCCGAGCAGCCCGCCGGGGAAGAACAGGATCACGAGCAGGGCGAACGCCGAAACGATGAAGGTGGAAAGCTGTCCTACCGGGCGCAACAGCTCGCCCGCGACAATGAGGAAGATGGCCCCGACCGCGCCGCCCAGGATGGTACGCCGGCCGCCGAGCACGGCCGCGATGATCACCTGCACACCGATCGAGATATCGACCACCGAGTCCGTCGATACGGTACCGAGATAGAACACCAGCATCGCGCCGGCGAGGCCCGAGACGAGGGCGGAGATGCAGAACGCGGCCAGCTTGTGGCGCACCACGTTGAAGCCCAACGCCGCGGCCTCGATCGCGTCCTGCCCCGAGGCCTGTAGAATCAGCCCCACCGCCGAGCGCGACAGCGCGAACAGCCCGAGCGCCACGATGCCCGCGACCCCGAGCGCATACCAGTAGTTCACCCGCGACGAGATCGCGAGCACGTCCGGCAGGTCAAGCCCGATCTCGCCCCCGGTGAAGCCCGCGAAGATGACGATGACGTTCTGCAACAGCAGCACCGCGACCAGCGTCACCAGGCCGAAATACGGCCCGCTGAGCCGCAGCGCCGGCACCGCCAGCAGCAGCCCGGCCACCACCGCAGCCAGCGCGCCAACCGGCACGCAGGCGATGATCGGCCAGTGCGCGTAATGGTTCAACAGCCCCGCCGTGTAGGCGCCCACGCCGATGAGGAAGGACGGGCCGAAATTCACCTCGCCCGCGAAACCGAACAGCAGGTCCCAACCCATGGCGAAGACGCCGAAATAGAGCGCGCTGGTCATCAGACCCAGCACGTAGCCGCCGACGCCCGCGAAGGGCAGCAGCGCCATCAGGGCGATGACTGCGGCCGTCCCCAGAAGAGTCTTGGGCGTCGACATCATCGCCGCCCCAGCAGCCCCTGCGGGCGCAGATAGACGACGATCACCAGCAGCAGCAGCACCGGCACGGTGCGGATCGAGGGATTGACGAGATATGCCGTCAGGCTTTCGAGATAGCCCACGACATAGGCGGCAACCAGCGATCCGGTCACACTGCCCAGCCCGCCGAGCACGACGATGGAAAAGGCGCTTGCCGTGAGTTGCCCCGCGTTGTCCGAGGACACGCCGAGGAAGCTGCCGAGCAGCACGCCCGCGATTCCCGCCAGCACGCCATAGATGGTCCAGACCAGCAAATGGATCGAACCGAGTTCGAAGCCGCAGAGCGTCAGCCCACGCGGATTGATGGCCGCGGCCATCAGCGCCTTACCGCCGCGCGTACGGTTCACCAGCAACCAGAGCAGGCCCATGGCGAGCCATGCGATCGCCGCGATCGCGATCTCGGTGCGCGGCGTGCGTACGCCGAGGATGTTCACCACCCCGCCGATCAGCGGCAGCACCGTCTTCGGGTTGTTGGTGAAGACGTAGGCGATCACCTCCTGCACCATGATGCCCCAGAGCAGCGTGCCGGTCAGGACGAAGATCTCCTTCTCCTCGCGCGCGATGGCACGCGACTTCTGGATCGGGCGCACGACGATCCCGTAGGTCACGAGCGAAACGATCACGCTGGCGCCGACGCCGATCAGTGCGCCGCCATATGGTCCGGCGCCGAACGAGCCGGCCACCAGCCACGCCACCACCGCGGCAGTGACCATGATCGAGCCATGGCTGAGGTTGAGCACGCCAGACACGCCAAAGATCAGCGTAAAGCCGATGGCACCGGTGGCGTAGAGAGAACTGATCGCAAACCCGTCGATCAGGATCTGCAGTGCTTTCATGGGGACCCTGAGCAGGCGGTAGGGAAGGCGGGCGGGGCCGCAGGGACCCCGCCCATCCGCATCACTGCGGCAGCTTCACGAAGGACGGGAAGGTCATCTTCGCCTTCGCTACATTGGCCGGCCAGATCGGCACCTGCTTGCCGTCCTGCCACTGCACCACGATGCCGGTGATATAGCCCTTGCCCACCTTGAAGGTGTGCGTGAACGGCGAGGTCTTGCCGTTGAACACATAGCGGCCGATGGTGCCGACATAGTCTGTCTTTTCCATCGCGGTCACCAGCTTGTCCGGGTTCGTTCCGCCCGCTGCCTTAATCGCGTCGGCGATCATGTAGACGTCGTCATAGGACGTGTAGCCGGCATAGGACGGGGTCGCGCCGAACTTCTTCTCATAGTTGTCGCTGAACGGGTTGGTCTTCGGCGTCACCGGCACGCCGGCCGAGGCCGCGGTCTGGAACACCACGCCGTTGGTCGCGCCGTTGGTGTCCTTCCAGAACGTCGACGTCGTCGCCTGGCTGGAGACGCCGAACATCGGGATCGGCACATGCTGCGCCGCCCACTGCACCGTCGGCTGCACGCCGACATGGCTGATGCCGGTAATGATCACATCCGGCTTCTCGCCCTCGATCTTGTTGAAGATGGGCGTGAAATCCGTGGTGTCCGGCGAGACACGGATATGGTCCACGACCTTGAGGCCGATCTTGGGCAGGCACTTGAGGTATTCGGCGTCGAGCGGCAGCGTCCAGGCGGCGTCCTCGCTCATCACCACGGCGGTCTTCATGTGGTGCTCATCCACCAACAGATCCTTCGCCGCATCGCACACCGAATCGGCGATGAACGTGGACGGGAAGTAGCCGTGGAACACGTACTTCATGTGGTTGTAGTCTTTGTAGATATTATGCGAGATCTCGTCCGAGGCGGCGCCTGGCGTGATCATCGGCATGTGCAGGCGCGCCGACCACGGCTCGAGCGCCAGCACCACCTCGCTGATATAGCTCGCGATGACGAAGGAGACCTTGTCTTCACGCGCCGCGCGCTGGAAGGCGCGCACGGCGTCAGTGGCGGAATTGTGGTCGTCGTAGGTGACGATCTCGATCTTGCGCCCCAGCACACCGCCCTCGGCGTTGATTTCGTCGGCGGCGAGCTGTGCGGCCTTGGGGATCGAGGCGCCGCTGACCGAGGATGCCTCCGCGATCACGCCGATCTTGATCGGCGGCGCGGCCTGGGCAGAATTAAACGCAAGCGTGGCAAACGCTGCCGTCGCCGGCAGCATCCAGTATTTTCTTTTCATGTCCGTTTCCTGGTCTTGTGACACGGGAGCGGAATATCAGGCTTGCCGCGCCCGCGAATGTCAAGCCGCGTACGGAATTTTTCCGAAAGCGTCCAGCAGTGCTTGCGCGGTCTGGCGCCACGGCGTCGGCCGGAACCGCGCGCGTATCTCCGCCTCCCACGCGGCCAGCCCTGCCCGGTCCTCGACCAGCGTGCGCACCGCAGCGACCGCGTCATGCAGGTTGTCGGGGTCGAAATAACGCGCGAGCGTGCCCCCCGCCTCGGGCAGCGAGGTGGTGCGCGCCACCAGGCACGGCTTGCCGTGCGCCAGGCTCTCCGTCACCGGCAGGCCCCAGCCCTCGTGGAGCGAGGGGAAGACGGTGAACAATGCCCCCTCGTAGAGCGCCGCCAGCTCGGTATCGGTCGGCGAATCGACGTGGCGGATCATCCCGTCCAGCCAGTCGGCGTTGTCGAGCTGCTGGATGAAGTCGCCGCTCATCCAGCCCACGCGCCCGGCGAAGACCAGGATCGGGATGCGTTCGCGCGGCAGGTCGGCCAGCAATTCGCGCCACACCCGGAACAGCAGAACGTGGTTCTTGCGCGGCTCGATGGTGGAGACGAACAGCACGTAACTGCCCGGCTCCGGCAGGTCCGTGCGCCGTGCCCCGGGGTGCGGCGGACTGGAGAAGCCGGTACCGATCAGCAGCGCCTGCACGGGGGCGGCAAGCGAGAAACCTTCCGCCGCCGCGAACGCCGCGGCATCGCGCGCGCTCGACCGCGAGATCGCGAACACAAGGTCGGCGAGCGGCAGGCAGTCCCGCATCCAGTTGCGGAACGTGCGGACCAGGCTTGCGTGGCACCATTCCGGCCGCATCACCGGAATCAGGTCATAGACGAGCACGCCCACGCGCGCACCGCGTGCCCGCACCGCCGCGAGCCGCTGCTCATAGAACGGGTACCAGGGCGAGCCGAGAACGAGGAACAGATCGCCGGGCGCGATCTCGCCGAGCACGTCGGCTCCCGGCGTGCTCGCCGCCGCGCGGTACGCCACGCGCTGGCGCAAGCGCTGCACCGCGAGCCGCATCGCGGCCAGCGCCGCTTCGCCGAAGCCCTGCGCCGCGTCGCGTTGCGCTCGCAGTCCGCGCATCAGCGGAATCTGCACGGCGGAGGGAAAGCGAAAGGCCAGGCGTCGCAGCCGACCGCGCAGTCCGGCATCGGTGGAGGTCGGCGCCGCCTTCCCTCTGCCCGCCGCCGCGGCCGGGCGGTCCATGCGCGCGAAGGTGGCGCGGACCTCCTGCCACGCGATCTCGGTCAGGCTGGGCGGCGCGAGGTGGCGGAGGAAACGCACATTCTCGCCCGTGATCGCCACGAGTTCCTGGTAAATCTCGAAGGCCAGGCGCTGGATGCCGGAAACACGCTGGCCGGTCTGTGCGTAGGTGAACAGATCCTCGACGTCGATCCAGATGCGCCCGCCGCTCACGCCCGGCGCACCGTGTAGCGGCTCTCCAGCGCCGCCACGATCTCGCCCGCATGGGTCGAATCCCGTGCCTCGAACATCACCTCGAGCTGGGCTGCCTGCACCGAGGGCGCGGCGAACAGGCGGTGATGCGAGACGTCGATGATGTTGCCGCCAGCTTCACCGATCGTGCCGGCGATGTCCGCGAGCACGCCGGGCCGGTCGGGGATTTCCAGGATCAGTCGCGTCAGCCGCCCGTCGCGCAACAGGTTACGCAGCATCACGTTGGCATGGATGCGGCTGTCGATGTTGCCGCCGCAGACCGGCACGCCGACCTTTCGCCCCGCGAACCGTTCCGGGAACGCAAGCATCGCCGCGACGCCCGCGGCGCCGGCGCCCTCTGCGACCTGCTTCGCCTCTTCCGCGAGCAGCGCGATCGCTGCCTCCACCGCGCGTTCCGGCACCACCAGCACATCGGCGACATGGGCGCGGATCGCGGCGAACGGCCTCTCACCGATATCGCGCACCGCGATCCCCTCGGCGATCGTCGCCCCACCCACCGAGACCGGCTGGCCCGCGAGGCGCTGCGCCAGTGCCGCGTAGGCCGCGACCTCCACGCCCACCACCTCGATCCCCGGCTTTATGGCCGAGGCCGCGACCGCGCAGCCGGCGATCAGCCCGCCGCCGCCCACCGGGATCGCGAGCATGTCGAGCGCCGGGAAATCAGCAAGCAGCTCCAGCGCCAGCGTGCCCTGGCCAGCCATCACCCCGTCGTCGTCGTAGGGGTGGATAAAGACCAGGCCTTCCTCCGCCGCGAGCTTGTGCGCGTGTTCCGCGGCCTCGGCCAGTGTCTCGCCATGCAGCACCACGCGCGCCCCCCAGCCCTGGGTGCGCACCACCTTGGTCGAGGGCGTGTGCTTCGGCATCACGATCGTGGCATTGATGCCGAACAGGCTCGCATGCCGCGCCACCGCCTGCGCATGGTTGCCCGCGGACATCGCGACCACGCCGCGGGCGCGCTCCGCGTCGGAAAGCAGCGACAGCCGGTTGGCCGCGCCGCGCTCCTTGAACGCGCCGGTCGCCTGCAGGTTCTCGAGCTTGAGCACCACCTCGGCGCCTACCTGGCGGGAGATCGCGGCGCTGGGCACGGCGGGAGTGCGCAGCACCCGCCCCTCGATGCGGGCGGCCGCCGCGCGCACATCCGCGAGCGTGATCATCGCCCGCTCAGCGGTAATCGACCGCGAGAATCTCGTAGCTGCGGTCCCCGCCCGGCGCGGGGACGGAGACGGTGTCGCCCGCCTTCTTGCCGATCAGCGCCTTGGCGAGCGGCGACGAGATGGAGATCCGCTTCTCCTTAATGTCCGCCTCGTGCACGCCCACGATCTGGTAGAGCGATTCCTGCTCCGTCTCCTCGTCCACCAGGCGCACATGAGCCCCGAATTTCACGTGCGCGCCGGAGAGCGAGGCGGGGTCGATCACCTCGGCGGCCGAAACGATCTCCTCGAGTTCGGCGATGCGCCCCTCGATGAAGCTCTGGCGTTCGCGCGCCGCGTGGTACTCGGCGTTTTCGGAAAGGTCGCCGTGGCTGCGCGCCTCGGCGATGGCGCGGATAATCGCCGGCCGCTCGATGCTTTTCAGCATGCGCAGCTCATCCTCCAGGCGCTGCAGCCCCGACCCGGTCATGGGAAATTTCTGCACGTCGAACCTCGGCAACTCGCAGTTGGTGGCAGGCGTCTCGTCGGTTTTCCAGTGATTCCGCCAAACCCTTACGGCCCCAGGGGTCGCCCCGAAGCCGCCGGCCGGTCAGAATGACCGCCGAAAATAGGCCTGCAACGGCGCGACTTCAAGGGAGCCGGAGCGAAGGGCGGCGATCGCGTGCGCCGCGGCCCTGGCCCCGGCCATCGTCGTGTAGTGCGGCACGCCATGGGTCAGGGCGCTGCGGCGGATGTCGAAGCTGTCCTCGACCGACTGTGCGCCAGAGGCGGTGTTGACCACGAGCTGCACCTCGCCCGAGCGGATCGCGTCCACGCAATGCGGCCGGCCTTCCAGCACCTTGTTCACCACCTCCGCCTCGATCCCCGCCTCGCGCAGCTTCTGCGCGGTGCCGCGCGTGGCCACGATGGCAAAGCCCAGCTCGGCGAGCCGCCGCGCGACCCCCACCGCCGCCGCCTTATCGGAATCGCGAACCGAGATGAAGGCGCGCCCGCTCTCGGGCAGCCGCACGCCCGCGCCCATCTGACTCTTGAGGAAGGCGCGCGGGAAGCTGGTGTCGAGCCCCATCACCTCGCCCGTCGATTTCATTTCGGGGCCGAGGATCACGTCCACGTCAGGGAACCGCGCGAAGGGGAACACCGCCTCCTTCACCGCGACGTGCGGCACCAGCGCCGTGTCGTCGAGCGTGAACTCGGAGAGCTTCGCGCCGGCCATCACGCGCGCGCCGATCTTGGCCACCGGCAGCCCCGTCGCCTTGGCGACGAAGGGCACGGTGCGTGAGGCCCGCGGATTGACCTCGAGCACGAACACCTCGTCGCCCTTGATCGCGTACTGTACGTTCATCAGGCCGACGATCCCGAGCGCCCTGGCCATCGCCACCGTCTCGGCCTTGAGCTCGGCGACCATCGCGGGCGACAGCGTGTAGGGCGGCAGCGCGCAGGCGGAATCGCCGGAATGGATGCCCGCCTCCTCGATGTGCTCCATCACGCCGGCGACGTGGACGTTCTCGCCGTCCGCGATGCAGTCCACGTCCACCTCGATCGCATCGTTCAAATAACGATCGATCAGCACCGGATTGTCGCCCGAGACTCGCACCGCCTCTCGCATGTAGCGCGCGAGCGCCGTGCGGTCGTGCACGATCTCCATCGCCCGCCCGCCCAGCACATAGGACGGGCGGATCACCACCGGGTAGCCAATGCGCTCGGCCACCGCCTCCGCCTCCTCGGTGCTGCGCGCGGTGCCGTTCTCCGGCTGGCGCAGGCCGAGCGACTGCAACAGCTTCTGGAACCGCTCGCGGTCCTCGGCGATGTCGATCGCGTCCGCGGAGGTGCCGAGGATCGGAATCCCAGCCTTCGCCAGTGCCTGCGACAGCTTGAGCGGCGTCTGCCCGCCATACTGCACGATGCAGCCGAGCAGCCGCCCCTGCTGCTGCTCGGTCGCGATCAGCGCGGTCACGTCCTCGGCGGTCAGCGGCTCAAAATAAAGCCGGTCGGAGGTGTCGTAGTCCGTCGAGACCGTTTCGGGGTTGCAATTGACCATGATGGTCTCGAACCCTGCCTCGCGCAGCGCATAGGCGGCGTGCACGCAGCAATAGTCGAACTCGATACCCTGGCCGATCCGGTTCGGCCCGCCGCCAAGGATCACGACCTTGTCGCGCGCGGTGGGTTCGGCCTCGCAGACCGGCGCCTCATAGCCGCCCTCGTAGGTCGAATACATGTAGGGCGTCGCAGAGGCGAACTCGGCCGCGCATGTGTCGATGCGCCGGTAGACCGGTCGCACCCCCAGCTTCAGGCGATGTTTCGTAACCGCATCGGTCGTCGTCCCCGCGAGCCGCGCCAGCTGCACATCCGAGAAGCCGAGTGCCTTGATCTGGCGCATTGCCCGCGCGTCGCGTGGCAGCCCGCCCTCGGCGATCTCGCGCTCGGCCTCCACCACCGCCTGGAGCTGGCGCAGGAACCACGGATCGAACCGCGCCTTGTCGTGGATATCCTCCACCGAAAGTCCCGCGCGCAGCGCCTGTGCCGCCATCAGCAGTCGCTCCGGCCGCGGCGAGGAAAGCACGGCGCGATACGCGTCGGCACCCCCATCGCCAGGCGGCTCCATGGGGTCGAGGCCCGAAAGCCCCGTCTCCATGCTGCGCAGTCCCTTCTGCAGGGCCTCGGCGAAGTTGCGCCCGATCGCCATCGCCTCGCCCACCGACTTCATCGACGTCGTTAGCAGCGCCGGCGTGCCGGGAAATTTCTCGAAGGTGAAGCGCGGAATCTTCACCACCACGTAGTCGATCGTCGGCTCGAAGCTCGCCGGCGTCGTCTTGGTGATGTCGTTGGCGAGTTCATCGAGTGTGTAGCCCACGGCGAGCTTCGCCGCGACCTTGGCAATGGGGAACCCCGTCGCCTTCGAGGCCAGCGCCGAGGAGCGCGAGACGCGCGGGTTCATCTCGATCACCAGCATCCGCCCGTCCGCGGGGTTGATCGCGAACTGCACGTTCGACCCACCGGTATCCACGCCGATCGCGCGCAGGCAGGCGATTGAGGCATCGCGCATGCGCTGATATTCCTTGTCCGTCAGCGTCAGCGCTGGTGCCACCGTCACGGAGTCGCCGGTGTGGATGCCCATCGGATCGACATTCTCGATGGAGCAGACGATGATGCAGTTGTCCGCCCGGTCGCGGACCACCTCCATCTCGAACTCCTTCCACCCCAGCACGCTTTCCTCGATCAGCACCTCGGTCGTCGGCGATGCGTCGAGACCGCCGGTCACGATGCGCTCGAACTCCTCGCGGTTGTAGGCGATGCCGCCACCGGTACCGCCGAGCGTGAAGGACGGGCGGATTACCGCCGGAAGCCCGACCTCGGCCAACGCCGAGCGGGCCTCGTCCATCGAATGCGCAATGGCGCTTTTCGGACTCTCGATGCCGATCGCCGCCATCGCGTCGCGGAACTTGAGCCGGTCCTCGGCGCGGTCGATCACCTCCGCGCGCGCCCCTATCAGTTCGACTCCGAGACGTTCCAGCGTGCCGTCCGCGGCGAGCTTCATCGCGGTGTTGAGCGCGGTCTGTCCGCCCATCGTCGGCAGCAGCGCATCGGGTTTCTCGCGCTCGATGATGCGCGTCACCACCTCGGGCGTGATCGGCTCGACATAGGTCGCATCCGCGAGGCCCGGATCGGTCATGATCGTCGCCGGGTTGGAGTTCACCAGAACCACCCGGTAACCCTCCTCGCGCAGCGCCTTGCACGCCTGCGCACCGGAATAGTCGAACTCGCAGGCCTGGCCGATCACGATCGGCCCCGCCCCGATGATCATGATGGATTCGATGTCGTTACGCCTGGGCATCACTTGCCCTCCATCATGGCGACGAAGCGGCAGAACAGCGGCCGCGCGTCGGTGGGTCCGGGGCTGGCCTCCGGGTGGTACTGCACAGAAAACGCACGCTGCGCCGGGCAGGCAATGCCCTCGTTGCTGCCGTCGAAGAGGGAGACATGTGTCACGCTCACCTCCGCGGGCAGGCTCTCGGGATCGACGGCAAAGCCGTGGTTCTGGCTGGTGATCGCGACCTGGCCAGTCGCAAGCTCCTTCACCGGCTGATTGGCGCCCCGATGCCCGCGCGCGAGCTTGTAGGTCCGCCCACCCAGCGCCAGTGCCAGCAACTGATGGCCGAGGCAGATGCCGAACACCGGCAGCCCCGCCGCCAACACGCCCCGGATCGCCGGCACCGCGTAGGCGCCGGTCGCCGCCGGGTCGCCAGGCCCGTTGGAGAGGAACACCCCGTCCGGCTTGTGCGCCAAAATCTCCGCGGCCGTCGCCGTCGCCGGCACCACGGTCACCTGGCAGCCCGCGTCGGCGAGACAGCGCAGGATGTTGCGCTTGGCCCCGTAATCCACCGCGACGACATGGTGGCGCGGCTTGTCCTGGTGCCCGTAGCCGCGACCCCAGACCCAGCCGGTCTCGTCCCAGGCATAGCTCTGCGTGCACGAGACTTCTTTCGCGAGGTCCATGCCCTCCAGCCCCGGCCAGGCGGCGGCGGCCGCTGCCAGCGCCGGGATATCGAACCGTCCGTCGGCGGGAAACGACAGTACGCCACTCGGCGCTCCCTGGTCGCGGATCCGCCGGGTCAGCGCCCGCGTGTCCACGCCGGCGATTCCCGGGATGCCGCGCGTGGTGAGCCATTCGTCCAGCCGCGTCTCGGCGCGCCAGTTCGCCGGCAGCGTCGGGTCCTCCTTCACCACCAGCCCGCGGGCCGCGACGTTGGTCGCCTCGATATCCTCGCGGTTCGTTCCCACATTGCCGATATGCGGGAAGGTGAACGTGATGATCTGCCCGGCGTAGGACGGGTCGGTCAGCGTCTCCTGGTAGCCCGTCATGCCGGTGTTGAAACAGATCTCGGCGGGCAGGGAGGTGCCGGGTGCCCCGAAGCCCCGGCCCCAGAACGTGGTCCCGTCGGCCAGCACCAGCGCGGCCGTGGCTCCGCCGGGCACAGCTCCGGCGGCCTCGCCCGGCGCGGGCTCCGCCTCGCCCTGGATCTCGGCCATGGACATCCCCGTCGCCTGGGCAATCGCCGCCCAGTGCCTGGCCGGGACGGCATTGGCCTGACGCCATTTGCGGATGGCCTCGCCGCCGACGCCGAGCAGGCGCCCCGCAGCCTCGGCGCCACCGAGTTGCGACAACACGCGGTCCACATGATTTGTCATAATATAGAAAGCTAATGCATGCGGGGCGCGTTGGGAAGTCTCTTCCCGTCACGCCCCGCAAGCGCAGCCTGGGAAGAAATTTACCACCACCCGCCGGAGCCACGATGTCCCTTCGCGACGAGTTCACCGAAGCCCTGAAATCCGCCATGCGTGCCGGTGACGCCGCGCGCGTCTCCACCATCCGGCTCATCAACGCCAGGCTGAAGGAGGCGGACATCGCCGCCCGCCCAAAGGGCGTGGCCGCTATCCCTGAGGACGAGATCCAGGCGATGCTGCGCGGCATGATCAAATCCCGCCGCGAGAGCGTCGTGCTGTACGAGCAGGGCAAGCGTCCGGAACTCGCCGCCAAGGAAATGGCGGAGATCGCGGTTATCGAATCCTTCCTGTCCCAGGCCATGGACCAGGCGGCGGTTGAAGCCGCCGTCGCCGCCGCCATCGTGGAGACTGGCGCCAGCTCGGTTAAGGACATGGGCAAGGTCATGGGCCTGCTGAAATCCCGCCACGGCGCGGCGCTCGACATGGCGCTCGCCAACCCGATCGTGCGGGCCAAGCTCGCCGGCTGATGGCGCTTCCCGCTCATTTCCTGGAAGAACTGCGCGCACGCACGCCGATGGCCCCGCTCGTCGGCCGGCGTGTGAAGCTCACCCGTGCCGGGCGCAACTGGCGCGGCCTCTGCCCGTTCCATAACGAAAAGACGCCAAGCTTCCACGTCTACGACAACGGCTTCCACTGCTTCGGCTGCGGCGCCAGCGGCGACGCGATCAGCTGGGTCATGCAGACCCAGGGCCTCGACTTCATGGAGGCCGTGACGTCGTTAGCCGCTGAGGCTGGCCTCGATGTTCCCGCGCCGACCCCGCGCGCCGCCGAGGAGGTCCGCGTCCGCGCCGACATTCTTTCCGTCCTCGCCGCGGCGCAGGAGGCCTTCTCCCGCCATCTTTCGCAACCCGAGGGCGCCGCCGGCTGCGCTTACCTGGCCTCGCGCGGCCTCGACGAAGCCGCGTGCGCCCGCCACGGCCTCGGCTGGGCACCTGAAGGTCGCGATACGCTGATCCGTGAACTGGCGGGGCAGGGGATCGAACTCGCCCAACTCGTCGAGGCCGGCCTCGCCCGTCCCGCGGACGAGGAACATCGCGCCGCCGATTTCTTCTTCGGCCGCGTGACCTTCCCCATCCGCGACCGCCGCGGCCGGGTCATCGGCTTCGGCGCCCGCACGCTGGCCGACACCCAGCCCAAATACCTCAACGGTCCGGAAACCCCGGTCTTCGCCAAGCGCCGCGCGCTCTATGGGTTGGACCGCGCCCGCGAGGTGATCCGCAAGGATAAAAACAACGAAATTATTGTTGTAGAAGGCTATCTTGATGTCATCACCCTGGCCGAGGCCGGCTTCCCCGGTGCGGTCGCTCCGCTCGGCACGGCGCTGACCGAAGAGCATCTCGCGGAGCTCTGGCAACTCTCGCCCATGCCGGTGCTGTGCTTCGACGGCGACGCCGCTGGTGCCCGTGCCGCGGCCCGCGCGCTGGAGCTCGCGTTGCCGCAGCTCCGCCCGGACCGCAGCCTACGCATCGCCAATCTTGGCGGCGGCAAGGGCAAGGAGGATCCCGACAGCTTCGTCCGCGCGAAAGGAGCGGCGGCGTTCGCGGATGTCCTGGAACACGCCGAACCCGTCGTTGACGCGCTCTACGGCTTCATGGCCCGCGCGGCCGGCACGGGTGTGGAGTCGCGCGCGGCGTTGCACAAAAGGCTCATGGACGCCGCCGCCCGCATCGAGGACCGCAGCCTCGGCCCCGAGTTCCGTCGTGCCCTGCTCGACCGCTTCTTCGCGGAGCGCCGTGCCTCGCGGCCCGGGCGCACGCCTGCCGGGCGGCCCGGCGGCTTGGGTGCGCAACCCGTTGCCAGGCGGACTCCGCTGCCTCCGCGCCCGCGACTCGACCCCGAGTCGGCGCGGCTCGCGCGTGCCGACTGCCTCACCCTCATCCTTTGCCGCCACCCGTGGCTCCTGCGCGGCGCCGGGGAGGCCTTCGCCATGCTCGATCTGCCAACCCCGCATGCGCGGCTGCGCGACGCGATGCTCGCCTGGGAACATGCGCTCCAGAATCGGGCCGTTCCGACGCACGCAGGCCAGAATCGCGCCGAACCGCTTGACACGGTGGAGCTTCTTGCCCACCTGCGACAGGTTGGGTTGGGCCCCGAACTGGAGCGCGTTCTCGCGACCACGCTGCGTTGCGCCGCACCCGACGCCATGCCGGCCGAGGTCGAGGCCGGCTTCTGGCATTTCTTCGGCCTGATGAACCCTGGACGGTTGGAGGCTGAGTGGATGGCCGCGACCCGTGAAATGGAGAAGCACGTGGACACCGCGACCCAGCAGCGCCTCATCGCCCTCTCGCTCGCCCGCGCCGCCCTGCGCCGCGGCGAGACCGGCCTCGACCCCGATCTCTGATCCGCCCCATCGCCCCAACGCCGACAGCGAAGCCAACACATGACCGCACGACGCCCCCCGGAGCCCCGAATGGCCACCAAACCCGCCGAAGCCCCAGCCCAGGAAGCCGATGCCGAGACGACGCTGCTGCTCGATGTGCAGTCCGCCAACGTCAAGCGGCTGATCGCGCGCGGCAAGGAGCGCGGCTTCATCACTTTCGACGAGCTCAATGCCGTGCTGCCGCAGGATCAGAACTCCTCCGAGCAGATCGAGGACGTGATGGCCCAGTTCTCCGAAATGGGCATCCAGGTCGTCGAGAACGAGGAGCCGGAGGAGGGTGAGCCCGCCGCCAAGGTCGAGAAGGCGGAGGCGGAGGAAGAGGAAAGCTCCGGCAACGTCGACGAGGAGAGCGCGGGCCGTACCGACGACCCGGTGCGCATGTACCTGCGCGAGATGGGCAGCGTGGAACTGCTCTCGCGCGAGGGCGAGATCGCGATCGCCAAGCGCATCGAGGCCGGCCGCGATATGATGATCGGCGGGCTGTGCGAAAGCCCGCTCACCTTCCGCGCCATTGTCGCCTGGCACGACGCGCTCAAGGCCGGGCGCATGCTGTTGCGCGACATCATCGACCTCGAGGCCACCCAGGGCGGCCCGCCACCGAGCGAGGTCGAGGCCGTCGCCGAGGGCGCCGAGCCCACCGCCTAGGGCGCGGCCCCGGTGGGCGACGCGTTTGACGCGCCGGACGAAGAGGAGGATGCCGACGGCGCCGCCCTCTCGCTCTCGGCGCTGGAAGAGAAGCTGAAGCCCGACGTGCTCGCCCGCTTCGAGGAGATCGAGGCGCTCTACAAGAAGCTGCACAAGGTCCAGTCCCGCCGGCTCGAGACCTTCACCGCCGGCGAGGAACTCAGTGTCCGCTCGGAGAAGAACTACGAGCGCCAGCGCGAGGAACTGGTGCGGCTGGTGGAAACGGTACGGCTGCACAACAACCGCATCGAGGAGCTGGTGCAGCAACTCAAGCAGCTCAACCAGCGGCTCACCAGCCTGGAGGGCTCGTTGCTGCGCCTCGCGGAGAGTGTCAAGGTGGCGCGCGACGACTTTCTCAACCAGTATCGCGGCCACGAGCTGGACCCCAATTGGCTTGACCGCATCTCCAAGCTGCCGGGCAAGTCCTGGAAGGCGTTTGCCTCCAGGCACGCCAAGGAGATCGTCGCCATCCGCGCCCAGATCGCCTCGGTCGCGACCGATTGCGGCCTGCCGATCAGCGAGTTCCGCCGCGTCTTCGCCACGGTCAGCCGCGGCGAGCGCGATTCGACGCGCGCCAAAAAGGAAATGATCGAGGCCAACCTGCGGCTCGTGATCTCGATCGCCAAGAAATACACCAACCGCGGCCTGCAATTCCTCGACCTGATCCAGGAAGGAAACATCGGCCTGATGAAGGCGGTCGATAAGTTCGAATACCGCCGCGGCTACAAGTTCAGCACCTACGCCACCTGGTGGATCCGCCAGGCCATCACCCGCAGCATCGCGGATCAGGCGCGCACCATCCGCATCCCCGTGCACATGATCGAGACGATCAACAAGCTGGTGCGCACCAGCCGCCAGATGCTGCACGAGATCGGCCGCGAGCCGGCGCCGGAGGAGCTTGCCGAGAAGCTCGGCATGCCGCTCGAGAAGGTGCGCAAGGTGCTCAAGATCGCCAAGGAGCCGATCTCGCTCGAAACCCCGATCGGCGACGAGGAGGACAGCCATCTCGGCGACTTCATCGAGGACAAGAACGCGGTGCTGCCGGTGGAGGCCGCGATCCAGGCCAACCTGCGCGAGACCACCACGCGCGTCCTCTCCTCGCTCACGCCGCGCGAGGAGCGTGTGCTGCGCATGCGTTTCGGTATCGGCATGAACACCGACCACACGCTGGAAGAAGTCGGCCAGCAGTTCAACGTCACGCGCGAGCGCATCCGCCAGATCGAGGCGAAGGCGCTGCGCAAGCTCCGGCATCCCAGCCGCAGCCGCCGCCTCAAGGACTACCTCGACTAACCAACTGGCAAACGCCCGGCAAGCTCTCATCAGTTTGTCATTGCGTGTATCCACGCGAACGACCAGCGGCCCGACGACAACGTATCTGTCGCCGGGCCGCTTCGTCTTTA
>DAHUXX010000159.1 GCA_027306955.1 Acetobacteraceae bacterium
ATATCCTGCGCCGGGTTTTCGGCTTTACCGCCTTCCGCGGCTTGCAGGAGCAGGCGATCGCGCATGCCGCGGCAGGCGGCGACGCGCTGGTGCTGATGCCCACGGGTGGCGGCAAGAGCCTTTGCTACCAGATCCCCGCGATCTGCCGGCCAGGGCCGGGAATCGTCGTCTCGCCGCTGATCGCGCTGATGGACGACCAGGTGGCGGCGCTGCGCCAGGCGGGCGTGGCCGCGGGCGCGCTCCATTCCGAGCGCGATCCCGCCGATGCGCGCGCGACGGCGCGGGCGCTCGAGGACGGCACACTCGACCTGCTCTATGTCTCGCCTGAGCGGCTGCTGATGGAAGGCACGCGCGAGCGCATTGCCCGCGTGGGCCCGTCGCTGATCGCCATCGACGAGGCGCATTGCGTGAGCCAGTGGGGGCACGAGTTCCGCCCCGAATACCGGCAGCTGCGCGAGCTGTGGCCGGACTTCCCGGGTGTGCCGCGCATCGCGCTGACGGCGACCGCGGACGGGCGCACGCGCGACGACATTCTCGCGGCACTCGACATGCCCGGCGCGCGGGTCTTCGCCGCCTCCTTCCATCGCGAGAACCTCGTGATCGGCGCCGCCGGCAAGGACGCGGAGCAGGCGCAGCTGCTTTCGTTCCTGCGCCGGCACGAGGGCGAGGCCGGGATTGTGTATTGCGGCACGCGCGCGCGGACGGAACGCACGGCTTCGATGCTGGCGGCGAAGGGGCTCGACGCCGTGGCGTTCCACGCCGGGCTCGACCCGAGGTGAAGCGGCGGGCAGCTTCGCGGTTTCGCGGTGGCGAGGCGATCGTGGTGGTGGCGACCATCGCCTTCGGCATGGGGATCGACCGGCCCGACGTGCGCTTCGTCGTGCATCTCGACATGCCGGATTCACCGGAGGCGTACTACCAGCAGATCGGACGCGCGGGGCGCGACGGGGCGGAGGCGCAGACGCTGCTGCTTTACGGCGCGGAGGACATCGCGCGCGCGCGCTCCTTCCATGCCGCCTCCGCCGCGCCCGAAGCGCAGAAGGCGGTGATGCGCACGCGGCTCGAAGCGATGATCGGGCTCACGGAATCGCCCGCCTGCCGCACCCGCGCGCTGCTCGCCTGCTTCGGCGAGACGCTCGCCGGGGATTGCGGACACTGCGACAATTGCCGCGCCGCCCCGGTGGTGGAAGACGCGACGGAAGAATCCCGAAAGCTGCTGTCCGCCGTGCACCGGACCGGCGGGCGGTTCGGCGCGGCGCATGTCGCGGCCGTGCTGCGCGGTGAGGCGACGGAGGCCGTGCTGCGGCATTCGCACGACGCGCTGTCCGTGTTTGGCATCGGTGCCGACCGGCCCGCGACGTACTGGCGGGCGCTGATCCGGCATCTGGTGGTGCTGGGAGCACTCGATGTCGCGATCGGCGATTATCCGACGCTGTCGCTGGCGCCGGAGGTGGCACGGCCGATCCTGCGCGGCGAGCAGGCCGTGGCGATTCGCGCGGCGGTGGCGCGTCCCCGCGGGCGGGAGACGCGGCCGGCGCGCGAAGAGACGCCCGCCTTCGCGACGCTGCGCGCCTGGCGCCTGGCCACCGCGCGCGCGCAGGGCGTGCCGCCCTACGTGATTTTCCACGACAGCGTCCTGCAGGAGATCGCGACGAGCCGGCCGGCGACGCTCGCGGAATTGGCGGCGATCAAGGGGGTGGGCCAGTCCAAGCTGTTGCGCTACGGCGAGGAACTGCTCGCGGCGCTGGGCTGACCGTCCGCCGCGCGGCCTTTCCCGAAGCCGCCGCCTCCCGTAAGCAGCGTCCATGGCACAGCCGGGCAAACCGAATTATGCGCTGATGGGGTTCCTCGCGATCAGCTTCGGCATCGTGGGGCTGGTCGGCGTCTTCGCCACCTACGCGATCCCGATACCCTATGAGCGGCTGCTGCTGCAGCACCCGGAACTTGCCGCCGGTACGGCTAAGAAGCTGCTCGCGGAGGCGCATGCGGTGGCGAGGCGGATCCGTCTGCTGATCGTGGTCGCCACCATCGCAGCGGCGCTGTTCGGCATGGCGCTGATGGGCGCGGCCGGACGGTATGCGGGCCCGAAGCAGAAAGACGGCGCCGGTTGACCAGGCGCCGCGCCGCGTCAGACTGACGGGGCGCGCACGACACGAGGGAGGAACGTTGCGATGAGTCTCGATTTCACCGGCAGGCGTGTCGTCGTCTGCGGCGGCAGCCGTGGCATCGGGCGCGGCATCGCGCTCGGCTTCGCGCGCGCCGGCGCGGCGGTCTCGATCTGCGCGCGCAGCCCGGGCCCGCTGGAGACGACGCGCCGCGAGCTTGGGGCGAAGGGCCATGCCGCCACCTGCGACCTCGGCGACGAGGCGTCGATCCGCGCCTATATCGCGGCGGCGGCGACCGCGCTCGGGGGCATCGACATCCTGGTCAAC
Source organism: Acetobacteraceae bacterium (assembly GCA_027306955.1). Lineage (GTDB taxonomy): Bacteria > Pseudomonadota > Alphaproteobacteria > Acetobacterales > Acetobacteraceae > JAJXXT01. The sequence continues at coordinate 2,433 of DAHUXX010000159.1, forward strand.
AACGCCTCCGGCTTCGGCACCGCCGACGATGCGACGGGCTGGGCCGCCTGTTTCGCCGTCGATCTGATGGCGATCGTGCACGCGACCCATGCCGCCCTGCCCTACCTGGAAAAATCCGAGGGCACGTCTGTGGTTTCCGTCTCCTCGATCTCCGCCTACCGCGTGGCCGTGCGCAACCCGCCCTATGGCGCGATCAAGGCGGCGGTGAACCACTACACCGCGACGCAGGCCTCGGCGCTGGCGAAGAAGGGGATCCGGGTGAACGCGGTGGCACCCGGATCGATCGAGTTTCCGGGCGGCACCTGGGAGCAGCGCAGGCTCGCCGGCGACCCGCTCTACGAGAACACGCGCAGCCGCATCCCCTCCGGGCAGATGGGCACGCCGGAGGACGTGGCGGACGTGGTTCTGTTCCTCGCCTCGCCGATGGCGCGCTGGGTGACGGGGCAGACCATCACCGTGGACGGCGGGCAGCTGAACGGCTGATGGCGCCCCGGGCGGAGCGGACCCCGAACAAGCGGCGCGAGGCGCTTGATCTTGGCATCCTGCCGGGATTGCTCGGCTACCGGATGCGCCGCGCGCAGCTCGCGCTGTACCAGGATTTCCTCGCCGCCTGCGCGCCGTTCGCGCTGCGCCAGACGCAGTTCGCGGTGCTCGAGATCCTGGAGCGCAATCCCGGTGCCGCGCCGAGCGCGGTGAGCTCCGCGCTGGGCATCAAGCGGACGAATTTCGTTCCGCTGTTCGACGAGCTGGCGCGGCGCGACCTGGCGGAGCGGCGCGCCGACCCGTCCGACCGGCGCGCCCGCGGACTGTTTCTCACCAAGACCGGTGCGGCGCTGGCCGCGCGGGCGCGCGCGGCGATCCTCGCACAGGAGGCGCGACTCGCGGCGCGGCTCGGTGACGCGGATGCCGAAACGTTGCGCGCGCTGCTCGAACGCGCCGAGGCGGCGGCGCAGGTGAAGGAATCGTAAGCCTGCGGACAGGCCGCGCCGATAACGTTCGCCGCTATCGCTGAACGGGGTCGCGTGTCGGAAGAGCTTGAAAACAGGGCGCGTAATTGGTCAGAGCAGGTCGCCTTTCGCCGGGAGACCCGCATGCCGTCCTTCCTTCGCAAGCTGATCGATCGCATCGCGCCGAAACCGGGTGGAAGCTGCGTGCGGGTGTGGCCGTGGACGGTGCGCGCGTTCCACTGGTCGCTCGTGCTCGCGGTGGGCGTGGCCGCGCTGAGCGGGTTCCTCGGCGGGATGTCGGCGCTCGCCGTGCATCTGGTCGCCGGCACCGCCATCCCGGTGCTGATCCTGCTGCGCATCGGCGTCGGACTGTTCGGCGGCGGCTATGCGCGGTTCGACAGTTTCCCACCGTCGAAGCACGCGGCGCTCGAACACCTCGAGGACATCCGTGGCGGGCGGCACGAGCGCCAGCTCGGGCACAACCCGCTCGGCGCGCTGATGGTCTACACAATGATGGCGGTGCTGCTGCTGATCGTGCTGACCGGCACCGCGGCGCTGGCCGGGATGTTCAAGCAGGGACCGTTCCGGGGCTTTATCGGTTTCGATGCCGGCTGGCTGATCTACGGGCTGCACCAGCCGCTGGCCTG
>DAHUXX010000161.1 GCA_027306955.1 Acetobacteraceae bacterium
TGGTGCGGCTGCCGCTCGTGCAGATCCGGCGCGACCGCGCGGCGGGCCGCAACACCGCCGGGTTCATCGCCGGCTATCGCGGCTCGCCTCTCGGCGGCTATGACCTCGCCCTCGCCAAGGCGAAGCGCCATCTCGACGAGCACGGCATCAGGTTCCGGCCGGCGGTGAACGAGGAGCTGGCGGCGACCGCGATCGCCGGCAGCCAGCAGCTCGCGCTGTCGCCCGGCCGCGACCATGACGGCGTGTTCGGCATCTGGTACGGCAAGGGGCCGGGCGCCGATCGCACCGGCGACGCCTTCAAGCATGGCAACGCCGCCGGGTCGTCATCGCAGGGCGGCGTGCTGTGCATCGTCGGCGACGATCACGGCGCCAAATCCTCCACCATTCCGCATCAGAGCGAGCAGGCCTTCATCGCCGCCGGCGTGCCGGTGCTGGTACCCGCCGACGTGCGCGAGTTGCTGGAGCTCGGCCTGCACGGCTGGGCGATGTCGCGCTGGTCGGGCCGATATGTCGGCTTCAAGACCGTGGCCGACGTGGTCGATTCCTCGGCGAGCGTTGCCTTCGACTTCGCGGAGTTCCGCGCCGTCCTGCCGCCGGGCCCGCACCCGGATGCTGGTATCCGCCTGCACGACCTGCCGCTTGAGCAGGAGGCGAGGGCGCTCACCATTGGCCTGCCCGCAGCCCAGGCCTACGCGCGCGCCAACAGGCTGGATCGCGTGGTGCGCGCCGATCCGGGTGCTCGTCTCGGTATCGTCACGATCGGCAAGTCCTACCACGACACCCGCCAGGCGCTCGCGGAACTGGGCGATCCGCGCGGCATCCGCATGCTCAAGCTTGCCATGGCCTGGCCGCTCGACCCGGCCACGATCCGCGACTTCGCCCAGGGGCTTGAGGAAATTCTTGTCGTCGAGGAGAAGGCGCCGCTGATCGAGGGGCAGATCCGCGACATCCTCTACGCGCAGGCGGAGCGCCCGCGCGTCATCGGTAAGGCCGACGAGACCGGCGCCGTCCTCCTCAAGCGCGGTGGCGACCTCTCCTCCGCCGACATCGCCCATGCCGCCGGCACGCGTATTGCCCGCGTGGCGCCCACCGAGGCGATTGCGGCGCATCTCGCCTACCTCGACGCCCAGGCTCGCGCCAACGCCACCGTCGAGGTGCTGGCCACGCGCCGGCCGTTCTTCTGCAGCGGCTGTCCGCACAACACCTCGACCAAGGTGCCGGACGGTTCGCGCGCTCTCGCCGGCATCGGCTGTCACACGCTGGCGATGTGGATGGACCGCTCCACCGAGACGGTGAGCCAGATGGGCGGGGAGGGCATGGCCTGGGTCGGCCAGGCGCCATTCACGGACGAAAAGCACGTCTTCGCCAATCTCGGCGACGGCACGTATTTCCATTCCGGAATGATGGCGATCCGTGCCGCTGTCGCCGCCGGCGTCAACATCACCTACAAGCTGCTGTTCAACGACGCCGTGGCGATGACCGGCGGGCAGCACGTCGACGGCCCGCTCACCGTACCGCAGATCACCCGCCAGCTCGCCGCAGAGAACGTCGTCGCCATCGCCGTGGTGACGGATGAGCCGGAAAAGCACGCGGGCGTCAAGGATTTCGCGCCCGGCGTCACCGTGCATCACCGTCACGAACTGGAAGCGGTCGAAAGGCGCTTCCGCGACACGACCGGCTGCACGGTGCTGATCTATGACCAGACCTGCGCCTCGGAAAAACGGCGCCGGCGCAAGCGCGGCCAGTTTCCGGACCCGGACAAGCGCAGCTTCATCAATGCCGAGGTCTGCGAGGGTTGCGGCGACTGCTCGCAGGCCTCCAACTGCATCTCGGTGGCGCCGCTGGAAACCGCGCTTGGCACCAAGCGCCGCATCGACCAGTCGAGCTGCAACAAGGATTTCTCCTGCATCGACGGATTCTGCCCAAGCTTCGTGACCGTCCACGGCGCGACGTTGCGCAAGCGCAACGCCGTGGCTCCGGCTGAGGTCTCGCTGCCGGAACCGGCGCTGCCCTCGCTCTCGCAGCCCTACGATATCCTCGTCACTGGCATCGGCGGCACCGGCATCGTGACCGTCGGCGCGCTGCTCGGCATGGCGGCGCATCTGGATGGCGTCGCCGTCACCGTGCTCGACATGATGGGGCTCGCCCAGAAAGGCGGCAGCGTCTGGAGTCACGTGCGCCTCGCCGCCGACACCGCCTCGCTGCATGGCCTGCGCGTCGGGCGCGGCAGCGCGGACCTGCTGCTCGCCGCCGACATCGTCACCGCCGCGGCGAAGGACACTCTGGCCGCGCTGCGCCCGGACGGCAGCCGCGTGGTGCTCAACACGAACGAGGCACCAACTGCGGACTTCGTGATGGATACGAACACGAAACTTCCTGCCGCCCGCCTGCGCGCCGCGGTGGAACGTGCGGCTGCCACGCTCGACGCGCTGGACGCGACGGCGCTCTCCTCGGCTCTGCTCGGTGATGCCATTGGCGCCAACCTGATGCTGCTCGGCTACGCCTGGCAGCAGGGCGCCGTGCCGCTCAGCCACGAAGCGCTGATCCGCGCGATCGAGCTCAACGGGCAGGCGGTTGAGGCGAACAAGGCCGCGTTCCTCTGGGGCCGCATCGTCGCCGCCGATCCCGCACGCGTCGCGAAGGAGGCCGGACTGAAGCCGGCGCCGGCCGCGATGATGCTCGACGAGATCATCGAGGACCGCGCCGCCCGCCTCGCCGCCTATGGCGGACGCGGCCTCGTCCAGCGCTATCGGGCACTGGTTGCGCGCACGCGCGAAACGGAAGCGCGCGCCGCACCCGGTTCCACGATGCTCACCGATGCCGTGGCCCGCAACTTCTACAAGCTGCTGGCGATCAAGGACGAGTGGGAGATCGCGCGGCTCTATGCCTCGCCGACATTCCGCGCCTCGCTCGAGGCGCAGTTCGGTCAGTGGAAGCACCTCGAATTCCACCTCGCCCCGCCGCTCCTGGCCGCGCGCGACAAGGCGACGGGCCATCTGGTCAAGCGCTCCTACGGGCCCTGGATGCTGCGCGGCTTCCGCGCGCTTTCGGCGCTGCGCTTCCTGCGCGGCACGGCGCTCGATCCGTTCGCCCGCACCGCGGAGCGCAGGGCCGAGCGTGCCCTGGTCGGCCAGTACGAGACGGACACGGCAACGCTGCTCGCTGGCCTCGCTGCCGCCAAGCTTGCCCAGGCTGTCGAGATCGCGGCCCTGCCCGACGCCATCCGCGGCTACGGCCACGTGAAGGAAAAGGCCATGCGCCAGGTTGCCGAGCGCCGCACCCGCCTCCTCGAGGCCTGGGCAAAACCGTCCATAACCCTGGCCGCGGAGTAGACGCCAACGCCGGGTCGTGGCATCCGCCCGGGATGACAACGATTCCGGACATCCTCGCCGCCCTGCGCGAGGAGCAGCAGGCGTTCCTTGCCACCCTGGTGCGCACGCCCTCGGACAACCCGCCGGGCGACTGCGCGCCGCATGCCGAGGTGACCGCCGGGCTGCTGCGACAGCTTGGGTTCACCGTCGAGTGTGACGTGGTGCCACCTTCCGCCTGCCAGGCCGCCGGCATGCGCCGGGTCAGCAATCTCATTGTACGGCATCGTTTCGACCCCCGATCCTCTGCCCCCGGATCTTCCGACGGGGGCCTGGTCGTGGCGCTGAACGCTCACGGCGACGTGGTGCCGCCCGGCGAGGGCTGGACCGCCGATCCCTATGGCGCCGAGATCCGCGACGGCTGGATGTACGGTCGCGGCGCCGCGGTCTCCAAGAGTGACATCGCCACCTACGCTTTCGCGCTTCTCGCGCTGATCCGCTCGGGTGCAAACCTGGCCGGCACGGTCGAGCTGCACATCACCTACGACGAGGAGAGTGGCGGTGAGATCGGTCCCGCGCGCCTGCTTGCCGAGGGGTTGAGCAAGCCGGATCTCGCCATCGGTGCGGGCTTTTCGTATGCCGTGACGGAGGCGCACAACGGCTGCCTGCACCTCGAGGTCGAGGTGCGCGGCCGCTCCGCCCACGCCGCGCGCCCCTGGACCGGCATCGACGCGCTGGAAGCCGCGACCGCAATCCTCGCCAGACTCTACGAGTGGCGCAAAATCCTCGCCGCGCGTGAATCGAACGTTCCCGGCATCGGCGCGCCGCAGCTCACCGTCGGCCTCATCGAGGGCGGCATCAACACCAACGTTGTTCCGGACCGCGTCGCCTTCCGCCTTGATCGCCGCATCGTTCCGGAGGAAGCGCCGGAAACGGTGGAAGCGGAGCTGCGTGACATCATTGGCGCCGTCCCCGTGGGCGAGGCCAAGGTCGCCATCCGCCGCATCCTGCTCGCGAGCCCGCTGGTGCCGGACGCCCGCGCGCGTCGGCTCACGGACCTGCTCTGCGCCCATGCCTCGCGCGTGCTGGGCACAGAGGTTCGCCCGCAAGGTGTCGCGCTCTACACCGACGCGCGCCATTACGCCGCCGCCGGCGTGCCCATCGTGCTCTACGGCGCCGGCCCGCGGACCATCGAGGAAGCCAACGCCCACCGCGCCGACGAACGCGTGAAACTCACAGACCTGTTCGCGGCGACCGAGGTCGTTGCCTCGGCGCTCGCCGACTTGCTCGCCGCTTGACGGATCGTTGGGCCATCACCATAAATCGTTCGATATCGAAGGAGTTAGCATGCAACCGATTTCCGTTCTCGGCATCTCCGGCAGCCTGCGCAAGGGCAGCTTCAACTCCGCGCTGCTGCGCGCGGCACAGGGGCTCACACCCGCCAGCATGACCATCAGCATCGCCGATATCTCGGGACTTCCTTTTTATGACGGCGACATCGAAGCCAACTCCGGCATCCCGGCGGTGGCCGAGGAACTGCGCGCAAAGATCCGCGCCGCGGACGCCGTGCTCATTGCAACGCCGGAATACAACGCCTCGGTCTCCGCGGTGCTGAAGAACGCGATCGACTGGGCTTCCCGCCCGCCGCACCAGGCTTTCGCGGCGAAGCCCGTTGCGATCATGGGGGCCAGTGGCGGCTCGCTCGGCACCGTGCGCGCCCAGGGCCACCTGCGCGACATCCTCACCAACCTCGATGCGCGCATGGTCAGCGCGCCGCAGGTCTTCGTCGCTGCCGCGCAGACCAAGGTCGAGAACGGCGTCCTGAAGGACGAGCCTGCGCTCGGCTTCATCAAGACACTGCTCGAAAACCTTGCCGCCTGGGTTGAGAAACTGCGCGCCTGAGGTCGCTACGCGTGGGCGCCAGGGAGGCAGAAGGCGAAATCGCATCCCTGGTCGGCCTGTGTGACCTGCTCGCGATAAAGCCGCAGATAGCCGCGGTCGGCACCCGGCGGCGGGGCAGGCGGCAGCCAGGCAGCGCGGCGCTTCGCCAGTTCCTCCTCCGTAACGAGAAGATCCAGCCGTCGCGCCTCGGTATCGAGTCGGATGCGGTCGCCGTTACGCACCAACGCGAGCGGCCCGCCGGCAGCCGCCTCGGGTGCGGCATGCAGCACGATGGCCCCGAACGCCGTGCCGCTCATCCGCGCGTCCGAGATGCGCACCATGTCCGTGACGCCGGCGCGCGCCAGTTTTTTCGGTATCGGAATATAACCCGCCTCCGGCATGCCCGGCGCCCCGATGGGACCGGCGTTGCGCAGCACCAGGATGTCGTCCGGCGTCACGTCCAGCGCCTCGTCGTCGAGCCGCGCGGCCATGTCCTCGAGCCCGTCGAACACCACCGCGCGACCCTCGTGCTGCAGCAATGCCGGTGTGGCCGCGGAACGCTTGATCAGCGCCCCGAGCGGCGCCAGGTTGCCGTGCAGCACGGCAAGCCCACCACCGACCGCGATCGGGTTGCGGGCGGAACGGATGACGGTCTGGTTCGCCACCTCCTCGGCCGCCGCGATCGCATCCGCGATCGTGCCGCCGTCCACGGTGCGCGCGGAAATGTCGAGGAACGGCGCAAGTTCCTTCAGCAACCGTGGCACGCCGCCCGCGTGGTGGAAATGTTCCATGTAGCCGGCACCGCTCGGCTTGAGGTCCACCAGCACCGGTACCTCCCGCCCGATCGCGTCGAACGCGTCGAGGTCAAGCCTGATCCCCAGCCTTCCGGCGACCGCGGTGTAATGGATCAGCGCGTTGGTCGAGCCGCCGATCGCCTGCAGCACCACCAGCGCGTTGTGCAGCGACGCCGGGGTCAGCAGGTCGCGCAGCGTCGTTCCCTCGCGCGCCAGCCGCACGGCGGTCGCGCCCGAGGCCTCGGCCAGCCGCAGGCGGTCCGCGTGCACCGCCGGCGCGGTGCCGGCGCCGGGCAGCGCGAGACCCGCGGCCTCGGCCATCGCGGCGACGGTGGAAGCGGTGCCCATGACCATGCAGGTGCCGCGCGTCGGGGCCAATCGTCCTGACACCGTATCGATTTCCGCCTCGTCGATTTTCCCCGCGCGGTGCTGCGCCCAGAGCCGCCGGCAGTCCGTGCAGGCACCGAGGATCTCGCCCTTGTGATGCCCCACCAGCATCGGTCCCGTTGGCAGCACGATCGCCGGCACGTTGGCACTCGCAGCCCCCATCATCAGCGCTGGCAGCGTCTTGTCGCAGCCACCGATCAGCACCACCGCGTCCATCGGCTGGGCGCGGATCATCTCCTCCGCGTCGAGCGCCATCAGGTTGCGCAGGAACATGCTGGTCGGGTGCGAGAAACTCTCGTGGATCGAAATGGTCGGGAACGCCATCGGCAGGCCGCCCGCCAGCATGATGCCGCGCCGTGCCGCCTCAATCAGGTCCGGCACGTTGCCGTGGCACGGGTTGAAGTCGCTCATTGTGTCCGTGAGCCCGATGATCGGCCGGTCCAGCGCGTCGTCGGTGAAGCCCATCGCCTTGATGAAGGCGCGGCGCAGGAACAGCGAGAACCCGGCGTCGCCATAGGTCGCGAGCCCTTTGCGCAGCCCCGTCGGCCTCTTGTCGGTCGTCATCACAGCACCTCGAAGAAATCGAGCTCGACGGCATCCGGCCGCCGCGCCGCCTTGCACACGAAAACGGAACGAGCCAGCCAGAAATGCGGTCCTGGCGGCGCCTCCAGGCGCGGGCTCGCGCGGAAATAGACGAGCGCGGGATCGACGATCTCGCCCGCCGCGAGCCGCGCCAGCACCTCCGGGGCCGCGCGGCGCAGGCCACGGTTGACCACGGTGATCAGTGTTCCGTCCTCTGCCTCGATGATGTAGCGCGCGACGAGGTCCGCGGTGCCGTCCGGCGTGATCACCTGCCAGTCCGCACCCCCCGGCAGCACACGCCCATTCAGCCGCGGTCCCGCCACCGTGCCGCCGGTGATGGGGATCATGCGGCGGCGGATGTCCATCGCCGGGCCGGTATCGACGGCCTTGGCAACGCTCGCGCGGACCTGGAAGACGAAGCGCAGCCCGGGCGGGGTCGGCTGATGCTGGGTCATGGCGCGACGATGGCGCCGGGCTGCGGGTCTGGCAAGGATCGACGCCGCGTGCTGCGATGGCGTGCTTGCCGGGAGCGGCGCAATCCGTATAGATCATAACTAACTCGAGGAACGGACGGGATCATGGGCGCCAACCTACGCACTCGCGTCGAGGACGGTATCGCCGTCGTCGCGCTGGCGCGCCCGCACAAACGCAACGCCATCGACGACGCCACCGTCGCCGAGCTCGGCGCCTTCTTCGCCGCTCCGCCAGCGCAGGCGCGCGCCGTGGTGCTGCACGGCGAGGGCGAGCATTTCTCCGCTGGCCTCGACTTGTCCACGCTCGCCGAACGCAACGCCGAGGACGGCATTGCGCATTCCCGCGCCTGGCACCACGCCTTCCGGGCCATCGAGTTCGGCACCATCCCGGTCGTCGCGGTCCTGCACGGCGCGGTGGTGGGCGGCGGGCTGGAACTCGCCGCTGCCTGCCACATCCGCGTCGCCGAGGCGGGGGCCTTCTACGCGCTGCCGGAGGGCTCGCGCGGCATCTATGTCGGCGGCGGCGCCTCGGTGCGGCTCGCGCGCCTCATCGGCGTCGCGCGCATGGCGGACATGATGCTCACGGGCCGCGGCTACACCGCGGCGGAGGGCGCCGCACTCGGCTTCTCGCAATACGTCGTGCCGGACGGGGAGGGACTTGCGAAGGGCATCGCGCTCGCCCGCCGCGCGGCGGAGAACGCGCCGCTTACCAATTTCGCCATCCTTCAGGCGCTGCCTCGCATCGCCGCCGCGGACCCGGAGACCGGCCTGCTGATGGAAAGCCTGATGAGCGCGATCGCCCAGGATTCGACGGAGGCGAAGCGTCGCCTCGCCGCCTTCCTCGAGGGCCGCGCGGCGAAAGTGGCGCGCCCGGAATGATCGCACCCTTCCGCCCGGTCCGCCTCGGTTCGCTGGAGGCGGATTTCGAGCACCGCGCCGACGGCTCGCTCCTCGTCACCCCACGCGCGAAGCTCGGCCCCTATCCGAAGAGCCTCACCGAGCGCCTGGAGCACTGGGCGCGCCTGCACCCGGACCGCACCCTGTTCGCCCAGCGGGAGGGCACCGCCTGGCGCCACGCGACCTACGCCGAGGCCTGGTCCGCCGCCCGCGCCCTCGGCCAGGCGCTGCTCGATCGCGGGCTCGACACCGAACGGCCGGTCGCCGTGCTTTCAGGCAACGATATCGAGCATGGCCTGCTCGGCCTCGCCTGCCTGCACGTGGGCATTCCCTATGCCCCGATTTCCACCGCCTATTCCCTGGTTTCCACGGATTTCTCCAAGCTGCGGCACATCCTGGGCCAGTTGCGCCCAGGCCTGATCTTCGCAGCGGACGGGAATGCCTACGCGCGCGCCTTCCCTGCACTGCCGCCGGATGCGGAACTCGTGGTCGCGAACCGCCTGTCCAACGCGCGCACGATGACCGCCTTCGCCGACCTGCTCCGCACGACACCGACCAAGGCCGTGGAGGAGGCTGCCGCTCGTGTCGGGCCCGAGACGATCGTCAAGCTGCTCTACACCTCGGGCTCCACCGGCCTGCCCAAGGGCGTGATCAACACCCAGCGCATGCTGTGCAGCAACCAGGCGATGCTGCTCGCTTGCTACCCGTTCCTCGCCGAGGAGCCGCCGGTGCTGCTGGACTGGCTGCCCTGGAACCACACCTTCGGCGGCAACCACAATATCGGCATCGTCGTGCACAACGGCGGCAGTCTCTACATCGACGACGGCCGTCCGACCGCGGAGCTCTTTGGCGAGACCGCGCGCAACCTGCGCGAGATCGCGCCCAGCGTCTATTTCAACGTCCCCAAGGGCTACGAGGAACTCCTGGTCGCTCTGCGCGCGGATGCCGCCCTCGCCAGGCATTTCTTCAGCCGTCTGCGGATGCTGTTCTACGCCGGCGCCTCGCTCGCGCCGCATGTCTGGCATGGGCTGGAAGAAGTCGCCTACGAAACGATCGGCGAGCATATCATGATGATGACCGGCCTGGGGGCGACAGAAACCGCTCCATTTGCCATCGCCACGCGCCCCGACTGCACCGGCCCCGGCATCGTCGGCCTGCCGGCGCCGGGGGTGGTGCTGAAGCTCGTGCCCAACGGCGAGAAGCTCGAGGCGCGCGTCAAGGGGCCCAATATCACCCCAGGCTACTGGCGCGACGCAGCCAGGACCCGCGCCGCCTTCGACGAAGAAGGGTTCTACCAGTTCGGCGATGCACTGGCCTTCGTCGATGCAGCCCGCCCGGAACTCGGCTTCCGCTTCGACGGCCGCGTCTCGGAGGATTTCAAACTCGCCACAGGCACCTGGGTCAGCGTCGGTCCGCTGCGCGCGCACCTGATCCGCGAGCTCGCCCCCTATGCGCGCGACGTGGTGGTGGCGGGCGCCGACCGCGACGACGTGCGCGTGCTGATCATTCCGGACGCTTCCGCCCGCGCGCCGGGCGTGAAGGCCGACATCGCCGCCCGTCTGCGCGCCCTCGCCGAAGCGGCCACCGGCAGTTCCAGGCACGTGGTGCGCGCGGCGCTGTTGTGGTGCCCGCTGTCCATCGATGCTGGCGAGGTCACGGACAAGGGCTCGATCAACCAGCGCGCGGTGCTGGCGGCGCGGGGCGACGTGGTCAAGAACCTCTATGCGGAAGGCACGGAGATCGTGATGGAAGTAGAATGAACGCCGGGGTCGCCGGAGCCTGGCGCGATGCCTGGCTGCTCGACGGCTGCCGGACGCCCTTCGCGGACTACACCGGGGCGTTCGCTCAGGTCTCCCCCATCGATCTCGGCATCAAGGCGGCGCGCGAGGCGCTGTCCCGCGCCGAGATGCGGCCCGAGACCATTGGCACGGTCATCGCCGGCAGCGTCGCGCAGGCGAGCTTCGATGCCTACATGCTGCCACGCCATATCGGCCTCTATGCCGGCGTGCCCCAGGAGGTACCGGCGCATCTCGTCCAGCGCGTCTGCGGTACCGGCATCGAGGTGCTCATGCAGGCGGCCGACGCCGTCACCCACAAGGGCGTGGAGGCGGCGCTGTGTGTCGGCGCCGAGAGCATGAGCCGCAACCCCGTTGCAGCCTACACGCATCGCAATGGCTTCCGCATGGGCCAGGTCGAGTTCAAGGATTTCCTGTGGGAGGCGCTACTCGATCCCGCGCCGGGCCTCACCATGGGCGGCACGGCGGAAAACCTCGCGAAGCGCTACCGGATCGGGCGCGAGGCGGTCGATGTCTTTGCCGCGCGAAGCTTCGCGCGCGCCGTCGCGGCCCATGAGAAAGGATTTTTCGGCGGCGAGATCACTCCCGTCAGCAGCGAAACCTTCCGCCTCGAAGGTTACGCCGACCGCGGGATCAGGCTCGACCGCAAGGCCGGGACCGTGGACCTCGACACCCATATCCGCCCCTCGCCCGTCGAGGCGCTGGCAAACATCCGCCCAGCCTTCGGCGGCGTGCAGACCGGCGGCAATTCCTCGGGCGTGGTGGATGGCGCGGCCGCTGGCATCGTGGTCTCCGGCGCCTGGCTGCGCGGCGAGGGGCGTACGCCGCTCGCCCGCCTGGTCGCCGGCGTCGCCGTGGGCTGCCCGCCGGAGGTCATGGGCATCGGCCCGGTGCCGGCCATCCGCTCGTTGCTGCAACGCACCGGATTACACCTCGACGACATCGACCTCGTCGAGATCAACGAGGCCTTCGCCGCCCAGGTCATGGCCTGCGCCCGCGAGCTCGAGTTGGACGAGGAGCGGCTCAACATCCATGGCGGCGCCATCGCTATCGGCCATCCGCTGGCCGCGACCGGCATCAGGCTCGCCATCACCCTCGCGCGCTCGCTGCGCCGGCTCGGGCTGCGCCGGGGCATCGCCTCGGCCTGCATCGGCGGCGGGCAAGGCATCGCGCTCCTGATCGAAAACCCGGAGAAGACCGCATGAAGCTCGACGGATATTCCGCCATCGTCACGGGGGGCGCCTCGGGCCTCGGCGCCGCCACGGCCCGCGCTTTGGCCGGCGCCGGCGCCAGCGTGCTGCTCGCCGACCTGCAGGACGGCGCGGCGTTGGCGGCCGAACTCGGCGGGGCCGCGATCCGGGGTGATGTCGCGGAGCCGGATTTCGCGGAGTCAGCGGTCGCGCGTGCCGTGGAACTCGCACCGCTGGGCGTGCTGGTCAACTGCGCCGGCGTTGGCAGCGCTGGGCGCATTCTCGGCCGCGACGGGCCGATGCAGCTCGACGCCTACACCCGCGTCATCCGCGTCAACCTCATCGGCAGCTTCAACATGCTGCGCGTCGCCGCCGGCGCGATGGCGAAGAACGCGCCGCAGGGAAGCGACGGCGAGCGCGGCGTCATCGTCAACACCGCGTCCATCGCCGCCTATGACGGGCAGGTCGGCCAGGCGGCCTATGCCAGTTCCAAGGCCGGCATCGTCGGCCTCACGCTGCCTGCCGCGCGCGAGCTCGCCCGCGCGGGCATCCGGGTCGTCACCATCGCGCCGGGCCTGTTCGAGACGCCGATGATGATGGGCCTGCCGGCGGACGTGCAGGCGAGCCTCGGCGCCTCCGTCCCCTATCCGCCGCGCCTCGGCATGCCGGCGGAATACGCCGCCCTCGCGCTTCATATCGTTGCCAACACGATGTTGAACGGCGAGACCATCCGCCTCGATGGCGCGCTGCGCATGGCGCCCCGCTGAGCGAGCCGCCGATGAGCTTCGTGAACCGCCGCGACATCACGATCGAGTGGGGCGACTGCGACGCCGCGGGCATCGTCTTCTACCCGCGCTATTTCGCGATGTTCGATGCGTCCGCCGCGCACCTGCTCGCCGCCGCTTTCCGCATGCGCCAGCCCGACTACCAGCGCCATTTCGGCATCGCAGGCATCCCGATGGTCGACACGCGCGCTGTCTTCCTTCTGGCGTCGAGCTACGGCGACGAGGTGGTGATCGAGAGCCGCGTGACCGAGATCGGCCGCAGCAGCTTCTCGGTGCATCACCGTCTGCTCAAGCCCGGCGAAGGTGAAGGTATCGAGGCGCTTGCCGCCGAATGCTGGGAAAAGCGCGTCTGGTCGATGCGTGACCCCAACGATCCCACCCGGCTGCGCGGCGCACCGGTGCCAGCGGAGGCGCGCCGCCTGCTCGGAGTCGGTTGAGCCCGCTCAGCCGCCACTCTCGCCGCTGCCCTCGCCGCCTCCGTTGACGTTATGGCAGAGATTGCAGGCGGCGGCCTTGCGGATGCCAGGCCCGGTGCCGATGCCCGGGCGCAGCAGCCTGGCATGGATCACGCGCCAGAATGGCATGTCGGTGATGCGCATCGGCGTCATGCCCGGCGAGACGCCCATGAGGAAGCGGCTGTTGCCGAGCGGCCCGTCCGCGGCATTGTCAGCGAGATAGGTCAGGATCGCCGCGGTGTCCCGGCGGCCCAGCGAGGCGTCCTCGCCGAAATGGTGCCGCAGGCCGGCGACGATTGCCTTCCAGGACCGCGCCGGCAGCAGCGTCGGCGGATAGGCCATGTGGCAGGCGCCGCATTGCGTCGCGTAGGTCTGCTGCGGCGTCGCGGCCAGCGCGGTACCGCCCGAAAGCAGCAGGGCGGCGAGGAGGGGGGCGGCGGGGAGAAGGGCGGGGCGCGTCATCCGTTTCACTCCCTCACTGACTGGCCATGAAGGTGATGTAGTTGCCCTTCTCCAGCGCCGTGCACTGCCGGCGATAGACGCTCTGGCAAGTGCGCCGGAACCACAGCCGCACCTTCGAGGGCTTGGTAAAGCGCGAGGGCGTGCGCGAGACCGCCATCGGCAGGATCACCTTGCCGGCGCGGGTGCGGCCTCGGTTGCGCGGGTCGGTGGTGTGGCAATAGGAGCAGGAGGGCGTTGCCGGCCGCGCCCCCGCCGGATGGGCGAGGAAAAAGGCACGCCCCGCCGCCACGGAAAAACCCTTGAAGGCCGGGTCGGCCTTGCGCGCCTCAGCCGCGTAGTGCCCCAGGATCGCGGCGCGCTGCGCGGCATAGTCGGGTGTCGCGACCGCCACCCCGGCGGCGGCAGAGCTCGCGAGCAGAAGCGCAGCGGCCAGGCGGATCGGCAGCTTCATTCGACCT
This sequence comes from Acetobacteraceae bacterium, assembly GCA_027306955.1. Taxonomy (GTDB): domain Bacteria; phylum Pseudomonadota; class Alphaproteobacteria; order Acetobacterales; family Acetobacteraceae; genus JAJXXT01. The sequence continues at coordinate 13,469 of DAHUXX010000161.1, forward strand.
GTTCCGGGATGTGGATATTCTCGGGAAGGAAACGGCCGCTGCGCGCATCTTGGTGGCAGGCGCTGCAGTTGCTCCTGCCGCCCACCTGCTTGCTCGCGAACACGCGCGCGGGGATGCCCCAATGCATGAACCGCCAGAACCTTGTCGCCGTGATGCGCATCGGGTCGGTGGGGTCGCGCTGCATCATCCGGTGTGCGAGGAGGGTGTCGGAATGCTCAGCGGAGTTGGCGACCAGATAGTCGAGGATGCGCTGGTGCAACTTGGCATCGCCCAGGCTCGCATCCTCGCCGAAATGATGCCGCAGGTCGCCCATCATCTGCCGCCACACCGCAGCCGGGGCGAGCACCGGGCTGTAGGGCGTGTGGCAGGCGCCGCATTGTTCGGCATAGGTGGCGTCGAGCTTCGCCGGTGGCAGGCCGGCGACCGGCCCCGTGGAGGCGCGATACACCACGAGTGTCGCCACCGCGACGGCGCCGATCCCGCTTGCGGCTGCGAGCAGCGGGTGCGCGCGCCGCGTGGGCGGGGGGGGCGCCGGCGGCTCCGCGGCCTTGCGCCCATGGATCATCGCCGCGACCAGGTTCTCCTGCCCGCGCTTGCCTTCGAACCAGACGCCCCAGAGATGCGCCGCCACCATGATCATCAGCAGCCAGGCCAGGGGCTGGTGCAGCCCGTAGATCAGCCAGCCGGCATCGAAACCGATAAAGCTCCGGAACGGTCCCTGCTTGAACATCCCGGCCAGCGCCGCGGTGCCGGTCAGCACGATCGCAAGCAACACCGCCAGCATCGCGTAGACCATGAGCGCGCCGAGCGGGTTGTGCCCGAGATGGCGCTCGTGCCGCCCGAAGCGGATGTCATCAAGGTGTTCGAGCGCCGCCTGCTTCGACGGCGGAAAACTGTCGAACCGCGCATAGCCGCGGCCGAACAGGCCGATCGCCACGCGCAGCACGATCAGCGCCGAGATCGCCGCCCCCGCGATCAGGTGTAGCGCCAGCGTCGTCATGCCGCCCAGGAACCCGGTGATCCCCGCCACCAGCACCGCCAGCACCAGCGCCCAATGAAAGGCGCGCACCGTCCATGGCCACACCTCGACGGATGCGCCGCGCGGCTTGGGCGCGATACTCTCGATCAGTCGGCGCAGGCGCATGCGGGGCTCCGGGCGGCAGGGCAGATGGGGCAGGTGGGGCAGGTGGACGTGAGCGGAAGATAGTAGCCGGCAAGCACCATGCCACCACCTTCGCTCAGCCCGGCTGACAGGCCGCCTCC
>DAHUXX010000166.1 GCA_027306955.1 Acetobacteraceae bacterium
CCACATGCACGTGCAGCATCGCTGGCACCTCATGCGCGGCCCGCGCCTCAGCCGGCGCGCCGCCACCGGCGAGGCTCCAGTCCCCGATCCCGTGCCCCGCCTCCGCCACCGCCCGCAACCCGTGCGCCACGCGCCCGAACATCCCCACCCAATCGGTACGGGACAGCACCGAACCCAGCGCCCCCACGCCCGACGCCAGGTCCGCGAACCCTTCCCGCGCAACCTCCATCGCCCGCACGCCCTGGCCCGTCGCCCGCGCCCAGGCCGCGATTTCCGCCGCCGGCACCGGCGGCTTCCGCGCTGCCGGCACCGCCTCCGGCGTCCGCCGTCCCGCGCCCGTTACGGAAGCGGGCGCCACGGCGTTCGCGAATCCCGCCGTCGCGCGTGCGCTGGCCGCCGGCAACGCCGCGGCCACCGCCCGCACCGGCATTGCGCGGGCAGCGGCGTCGTCCCCGCGCGGCACAGCCCATGTCGCCGCGCGTACCGGCGCATCCCCGTGCGCCGATACCATCTGCCCGAGCCTTGCGACGCTGCCCGCAGCCGCCCTCACCGGCGACAGATCCACCGCCACCAGCTTCGCCTCCGCCGCGCGCGCCGCGGCGAGCGGCGCCGTCTCGTGTCGTATCGGCAACATCGGCACCGGCAGCGGCGTCGCCACCATGGCCTGTGCCCGTCGCGCAATCTCCGGCGCCATGTGCGCCACCGCCGCCTCCGGCGCCGCGCGCGAGGCCGCGCCGAGCAACGCCGGCGCCCCCATCCCCGCCTGGTGCCCCGTGCTGCTTCCCGCACGCGCCGCGGCGATGCCCGCCCACGCCACACCCGTCCCGCCCAGGGCCGCCGTCGCCGCCAGCCGCAGCGCCTTGAACCCCGCGGCCGTCCGATCGACCGTCCTGCCAAGCCCCGCCAGGTCGCGCTGAATCGTTGCGATCACCGGCGAGACGTCGTTGGTCAAGCCGATCGAAACGCCGATCCTGAACACGTCGATCATGCCACCGGCTCCCCCTGGTCCGCGCCGCCCGACGCCGGCCGCCCCGCCAGCACTGCCGCGACCCCGCGGCCGAGCTCGCCGGCCACCTCGTCCGCCACCAGCAGCGCGGACGCCCCGAGAAAGGACCGCGGCGGAATCCGCGCCGTCCCCAGTTCCTGGTACACGGCAATCTCGCTGGTGGAGCCCACCACGCCCTCGACCATGCCTCGTCCTGAATCCGTAATGGCCACCGCAATGCTGTCCCGCAGCGCGCCGGACCGGAGCAGCGGCGCGTCGGGTGCAAACCCCTCGCGCGCCCGCTGCGTCTGCGTCGCCGCCGCCAGCGTCGGCCAGGCAGGGAAGGGGCCGTGCGCCTCCTCCCCATGTCCGATCGCATCGCGTGCCTCGCGCCGCACCATCGCACAGGCCCGCGCCATTGCCGGCCCCTGCGCCGCCCGCGCGGCCGCCGCCATCGCACCCAGCCGCGCGATCGCCGCCGCAATGGAAAGTGGCGCGCTCATCCGTTCCGCTTCCAGCCCATCCGCGCCCAGTCGAACTCGAGTCCCTCGAACATCCCGAACGCGACTGCCATGGCCAGGCGCATCGCGGGCTCCATCGCAAACGCCCGCTCGAATTCCACCCCGTTCTTCACCAGCCAGCAGGCGGTCACGAAGTCGGGGTGGCCGGCAAGTTTTTTGCGACACTCCGCTCCGCCGCCAGCCGCGCCGCTTCCTCGGTCTCGTCCATCTCCGCGCGCATCGTCCGCATCACGGCGGCGAACCCCTCGTCGCCCAGCGTGCCGATCGCAGCCATCACCTGCGCGTGCGTGGCGGGCCGTGACATCGGCACCCCATCGATCTCCGTCACCGCATAGGCCACCGTGGCCATCTGCATGAACACGGCATTCTGCGTGTCCTCGGGGTGCCCGCCACGCCCCACCACGAGCGCCAGCCGCGCCTGGTCGAGCACGGAGAGCACGCAGAACAGGATCCGCCGCCCACGCGCGTCGGTCACGCTCCTCGTTTCGCTCACAGCGCCACCCGCTGCGTCGCGGTGAAGGCCACCTCCATCGCCGCCGGCGCCTCGGACTTCCATCCTTGCTTGCCGAAGGTGAGCGCGCAGTTGGTGAACTGGTAGCGCGAGACAGAGCCGTCCGCCTCGGTGATCGCCTGGGTAATGGTGCCGTTCTGCAACGTCCCGCCGTTGAGCCAAAGTGCCTCCACCTGCGCGAAGAACGCGTCGAGCGCGTCGTTCGCCCGCTCCAGCGTGAAGGTGCCGGTCCAGCCCTTGGGAAGTTCGGCGAACAGGTTGGTGCCATCCAGCCGGCTCACGTTCACCTTGGCATAGACCGCGTTGGCCTCGAAGGCGATGACGTTCTGCAGATCGATGGTCTGCCCGGCCACCGTCAGCACCACGGAAATGTCGCGGCCGATGCTGATGTTCAGCACGCCGTTGTTGCTCACAGGCATGTCAGTCCTCCGTTATTGTGCCGAAACAAGGTCAGGCGGTCGCCTGGCCGCCACCCACCACCGTGCCCTGGCTGGCGATCTGTACCGTGGTGCCGCCCTGCAGGTTGACGATGAATTTCTCGTTGATCCCGAGGTACTGCACCTGCACATCCGCCTGCAGGTACCCGAGCGCCGTGCGGCTAGGCGGGTTGTTGGAGGCATCCACCACCACGGAAAACGCCTGGATCATCTTCGCGTCGCGCAGATTCCCGAGAAACTGGGCGAAGGTCGCGTGCACCTGGTTGAACAGGTCCGGCGTGATCACCTGGCCGACATAGACCCCCATCGCCGCGTCGAAGGTGAACGCAAGGAAGTTGGTCATGCGGGTGTAGTTGTCCCCGCTCGTCCCCGGAGTGCTGGAGGCGTTGTGCCCCAGCCCCGCGGACCAGTACGCTCCACCCGGCGAGGGGCTCGCCACCAGATCCATCCGCGCGGCGAAAATCGCCGCCTTGTCGGCGTCGGACCACCGCCCGTTGATCGCCGAGCCCAGCAGCCCCGATTTCTGGGAGCCAACGATCCCCACCAGCTTCTTGTTCAGCCCGGACTGGTGCGGCGCCAGCGTCGCCAACCTGCCCGCGACGAACGCCGCCGGCCCCGTCAGCCGCGTCGCCTGGTTCACCGCATCGTACCAGTCGAGCCAGTCGCCGAAACAGACCTTCACGCCGTAGTCGTCGAGTCCAGCGGCGGAAATCTCGGTCACGGCATTGCCCGGCGTGTCGCCGGCCGCGGTCTCCAGGATCGCATACACACCCTCGCTGTCCGCGAAGCCAGCCACCGTCGTCCACTTGGAACTGTCGGTCATCTCCGCCAGCACCATCAGCGAGGCGCCCTGGCCGCGCAGCGCGTACATCCCCGTCCGCGGCGTCGTGTCCGCCCCGATGAGCGTCGCGGAAGTGACGCCCGCCACGCCGTCGCTGCCATTGTTCCACGCGGCCGTCGTCGCCGGCCCCACGGAGGGATAGACATTCGCCGAGTAGGTGCCCGTCGCACCGCTTGCCACCAGCCATTGGCTCGGCCCCTGCAGCCCGATGCCGTTGTTGATGGCGTTCTGGATCGCCGACATGAGGCCCACCGGGATATTGTCGAACACCTCCACCGTGCCGAATCCCGCAACCAGGACGGAGACTTTCACCGTTCCGGCCCTGGTGCCGGCGCCGAACACCACGTTGACGTTGTTGCCGAACCAGGATCCGGTGTATCGCGCCGTCAGCGTCAGGGACTCGGTTCCCGCCAACAGGCTGACCGTATAACTCGCCGCGGTATCGGTCCCGTCCGTCACGCGCACGCAACGGAAATTCTGCGCGCCCTGCTGCGCCATCTTGGCGATCTGGGTGCCCATGTCGTTGGCGCGCGCCACCAGGTCGCCGAAATTCTGCTTGAACTCGGCATAGC
>DAHUXX010000202.1 GCA_027306955.1 Acetobacteraceae bacterium
GGTGCGATGATCGGTCGGCCCGGCGGCATGGGCGGCCGCGGTGGTGCCTGTTGCGGGCGCGGCTCGGCGGCCGTCGGTGCCCGCTGGGCGGCAGGTGCGGCGGCGGGGGCCGGCGCTGCCTTGGGGGCTGTGGGCTGCGGCGCGGGCTTGGCTGCCGCGGCGGGCGCCGCGTGGGGCTTCGCGGTCGGTTTCGCTTCGGCTTGCTTGTCGTGCGCGGCTTTGGCGGCGGTCGGGTTCGTGGGAGTCTTCACGTTATCCTGCTTGCGGGAGGCGGGCGCCGGCGCAGGGGTTGCGGCGACGGGCTTGGGTGTCGGCGTCGCGGCAGGCTTCCCGGACGCCGTGGGCTTTTTGATCGTCGCCGGCTTCTCGGCCTTGGCCACCGGAGCCGCCTTGGCGGCTGGCTTCACCGCCGGTTTGAGCGCAGAAGCCTGCGGCTTCGCGCCAGTCCGGGACTTCGGGTCGGGCTTCTTCCCGGGCGCCGTGTTCTTCGCGGGCTTTGCCTTGGCCGTCTTCGGGTCCTTCGTCGCGGCCGGCTTCGCGGGCTTCTTCGCCGTCGTTGCGGTCTTGCGCGCCGCGGCTGCCTTGGGCGCGGGCTTTTTTGCCGTCGTCATGACGTTGCCAATCCTCCAAACCCGACGCGTGCGAACCAGGCCAGGGTTGCGCGGCCAAGTGGCTCGCGGCATCTGGCCCAAGGCGCGCCACACGCCTGAAAACCTGTCGGAACGCGGGCGAAGGCCGGAACGGGGCCGGAAGGCGCCCATCGGGCCCGACCGATTCGCCCGTCATTGCCTCATAACATGAAACAATCGCGGAGTCAGGAGGCTGGCCGAAACGGATCGGCCGGCCAGGCGGCGCGGTTCCCGAGGCTGAGGCGGCGGTCTAGTGGCGGCCTCGCTTATGGCGTGCCGGGGTTGGGCGAAAGCAGCGCCTCCTTGCCTGGCTTGTCCTTCCATTCGTCGGCATCGGCCGGCGGCTCACCCTTGCGCGTGATATTCGGCCACTGCGTCGCGAACTCACGGTTGCGCTCCAGCCAGGCGGTCGCGCGCTCGTCGCTGTCCGGCAGAATCGCCTCGGCCGGGCACTCAGGCTCGCAGACACCGCAGTCGAGGCACTCGTCCGGCGCGATGACCAGCATGTTCTCGCCCACGTAGAAGCAATCGACGGGGCAGACCTCGACACAATCCATGTATTTGCAGCGTATGCAGTTTTCGGTGACCACGTAGGTCATCGGCGGCTCCCGGTTCTATCGCTCGCGGCGGTTGTCGACGCGGCGGGGTATGGGGCGGCTTCGGCCGGAGGGCAAGACGTCGCCGGCGCCGGGATCTCGCGATAGAGCAGCCGCGCTTCGGCCGGCGGGCCGCGGCGGCGGGCCAGCGCCAGCACTTCCAGCACGCACACGCGCCCGCCGATCGGCAGGGTGAGCACGTCCCCCGGGCGGATCGCGGCGTGCGGCTTGTCGGTCGGTCGGCGGTTGACGCGGATCACACCCTCGGCGGCAAGCTGGGCGCATTGGCTGCGCTGTCGCAGCACGCGCGCGCACCACAGCCATGCGTCCAGCCTTTGGCTCGCGAGGCCGGAGCTCGTCACCGTGGTCCCGTCATCTGGGACCGGGTACCGGCCGGCGCAGCGTGGCCAGCACCGCGAACGGGCTGTGATCCGCGGCAGGCGCCTCGATTTCCGGGGAGGCCGGTGTCGGGCGACGGCGGATGGCGGCGAAGCGCGGCGGCGCCGGGGGGCCGGCCATGCCCTCGGGCAGCACCGCGCCGGGCAGCAGCCGGAAGCCGAGGGCGCGCAGTACCGCGGGCAGGTTCGCGCTCGCGATGCCGAGCCTTGGCGCCAGATCCGCCGGCAGCAGCGACGGACCGCCCGCAGCGACGTGCGCCAGCTCGGCTGCGACGCGCTCGGCGATGTCGAGCCGCAGCAACACCGGCCCGGCGGGCAGCCAGCCGAGAGAGAGGGCGAAATCCTCGTCCCATGCGCCACCCGCGGACTGGACAGGGGGCGCCGCGATCAGGCCAGGTGCGGGCAGCGCGGGCTCCTCGCGGCCCGCCGCGAGGGCCAGCAGCCGGGCGCGCAGCAGCGCCGGCGCCGGCTTGAGCAGGGCCGGCATGTAAACGGCAAAGCGCCCGACGCGCACGCCCGCAGCCGCCAGGGCCTTGCGCTCGGCGGGCGGCAGCCTGGTGGCGGGCGCGCGCATGACCCCGAGCGATTCGCCCAGGACATGCACGAGCCCGCGCAGCGCGGGCGTGCTGGCGCGCGTCTCCAGCTCCGCGAGCGGCAGCAGCGTCCGGCGGATCATCGCGTCGGCCCAGGGCTGCAGTCGAGCGCGGACGCGTTCGCGCTCGACGCCGTCAAGGAACTCCGAGCCGCGCACCGAGACCAGCGGGCGCATCGCGGAGGGACCCGGTCGCAGCCGCGCGACCGGGACCCCATCCCAGGCGATGCACATACCCGCCAGCAGCGCAAAGGCCTCGTTGTTCGCGGCTTCCAGCCTGGCGACGCGGCGCGGCATTTCGGTGCGCAGCGCCCGCCGCGCTGCGCGCTGCACCAGCCGCCGTTCGGCGCCCGTCGTCGCCGCGTCGGGGATGAACTCAAACCCCTCGAGATGGCCGACGCCGTGGCCCTCGACGACCACCAGGCCGCGCGCGGTCACGGCGGAGAGCAGATCGTCCTCCGCACCTTCTTCAAGCCGGCGCAGCAGGTGCGCGGCCCGGCGGTCGACGAAGCGGCTCATCAGCCGCTCGTGCAGCGCGTCCGACAGCAGGTCCTCGAGGTCGCGCGCCTCGCCCTGGAAGTGCGCCGCGTCCGCGATCCAGCCGGGGTGGGCGGCGACATAGGCCCAGATGCGCACGCCGGCGAGGCGTTGCATCAGCGTATCGATATCGCCGTCGCTGCGATCGAGGAGCGCGAGCTGGCTCGCGATCCAGGACGGCGGCAGCCGCCCCTCGCGCGCCAGGTGCTGGAAGACGCGGGCGCAGAAGCGCGCATGCGTATCGTCCGAGAGCTTGCGGAAATCGGGGATCTGGCAGGCTTCCCACAGCAGCCGCACGCGCGACGGCCGATCGGCGAGGGCCAGGATGTCGGTGTCGGTGGCGAGCGCCGCCAGCGTCTCGGCGTCGCTCGCCTCGTTGCCGCGCACCAGGCCCTGGCGCGGCGGTGGGGCGGCGAGGCTCGCGAGCAGGAGCGGGACGGAGCCGGTGTCGAGCTCCGAGTTGCGCCAGCAGAGCTGTTGAAGCGGCTCGAAACTGTGGTTCTCCACCGCGGCGGCGGTGGCATCGCTCAGCGGCGGGCAGGCGGCCGTGGTACCGAACGTGCCGTCGCGCATGCCGCGCCCGGCGCGCCCGGCAATCTGACCGATCTCCGAGGGATGCAGGCGGCGCGGGCGGTGGCCGTCGAATTTCTGCAGGCCGGCGAAGGCGACATGCTCGACATCCATGTTGAGCCCCATGCCGATCGCGTCCGTCGCGACCAGGAAATCGACCTCCTTCTGCTGATACAGCGCGACTTGTGCGTTGCGGGTGCGCGGCGAGAGCCGCCCCATCACCAGCGCGCAGCCGCCGCGCCGGCGGCGTACCGCCTCGGCGATGGCGTAGACCTCGCCCGCCGAGAACGCGACAATGGCGCTGCGCGACGGCAGGCGCGAGAGCTTGGCGTGGCCGGCATGGGTGAGTTGGGAGAGGCGCGGGCGCGTTTCGATCTCGATCCCCGGTACCAGGCGGATGAGAAGCGGGCGGATCGTTTCGGCGCCGAGGAACATGGTCTCAACCAGGCCACGCGCGTTGAGCAGCCGGTCCGTGAAGACGTGGCCGCGATCGGGGTCGGCGCAGAGCTGGATCTCGTCCACCGCAAGGAACTCGACGGCGCGGTCGAGCGGCATCGCCTCCGCGGTGCAGGCGAACCAGCGCGCGCCGGGGGGCACGATCTTCTCCTCGCCGGTGATCAGTGCCACATGCGCGGGGCCGCGGACGGCGACCATGCGGTCGTAGTTCTCGCGCGCCAGCAGCCGCAGCGGAAAGCCGATGATGCCGGAGGCATGGGCGAGCAGCCGCGTGATCGCGAGGTGCGTCTTGCCGGTGTTGGTGGGGCCGAGCACGGCCCGAACCCGGGGCGCGAATCCCAACATGCATCAATGGTCGGGTCGCGCCGCGTCCGGCGCAAGGGCAAGCCCGCGGCTTTCGTCCCGCTGTCCCATATTCCGAAGAACAGGGACAGCGGGACGAAGGCGCGCCCGGTGGCTTGAAAACCGGCATCGAGCCTCGCATATCGCCGGCCGCGGAGGGAGGTTCGGCATGGATCAGGTCACGGAAAAGCACGAATTCGGCGCGGAGGTCGGGCGGCTGCTCGACCTCGTGGTGCATTCGCTCTACTCGGAGCGGGAGATTTTCCTGCGCGAGCTGGTGGCCAATGCGGCCGACGCCACGGATCGCCGCCGCTTCGAGGCACTGACCGACAAGAACCTCGCCCTGCCGGAAAACGCGCGCATCCTGATCGCCGCGGACAAGCCAGGGCGCACGCTGACCATTTCCGATTCCGGCATCGGCATGCGGCGCGAGGAGCTGATCGCACATCTCGGCACCATCGCCCGCTCCGGTACCCGCGCCTTCGGCGAGCAGCTCGGGAACGCCAAACCGGAGGAACGGCCGAGCCTGATCGGTCAGTTCGGCGTCGGTTTCTACGCCGCGTTCATGGTGGCGGACCGCGTCGTCGTCACCTCGCGCCATGCCGGCGAGGAATCCGCGTGGCGCTGGGAGAGCGAGGGGCGCGGCGGGTACGAGATCGCGCCGGCCGAGCGCGAGACGGCGGGCAGCGACGTGGTGCTGCACATCAAGGCGGACGCCGAGGAATATCTCGATCCCGCGCGCCTCGAGGCGATCGTGCGCAACTGGGCGGACCACATCACCGTGCCGATCGCGATCCTGCGCGACGGCAAGGAGGAGGCCGCGAACGAGGGCACGGCGTTGTGGCGGCGGCCCAAGGCGGAGCTTTCCGAGGAGGATGCGACCAGCTTCTACCGTGGGCTGGGCAACCTGTTCGACAAGCCGCTGGCGACGCTGCACTGGCGGGCAGAGGGCGCGCTCGAATTCTATGCGCTGTTCTTCGTGCCGAGCACGCCGCCACTGTTCGCGGCCAGTGAGGAGCGCAGGAGCCGCGTGCGGCTGCACGTGCGGCGCATGTTCATCACCGACGAGGCGGAGCTGCTGCCGCCCTGGCTGCGCTTCGTGCAGGGCGTGGTGGACACCGAGGACCTGCCGCTCAACGTTTCGCGCGAGATGCTGCAGGCGACGCCGGTGCTCGCGCGCATTCGCCGGGCCGTCACCAATCGCGTGGTCACGGAACTCGCGACGCTCGCGAAGAACGTGGAGACTTACGCGCCGTTCTGGGAGAAATTCGGCCCAGTGTTGAAGGAATCGGCCTGGGACGAGGCGGGCGACGCGGAAAAGGCCGCCGCCCTGTGGCGCTTCCGCTCCACCGCGGTCGAGGGTTGGACCTCCTTGGCGGACTACGTTTCGCGGATGAAGCCGGGGCAGGAATCGATCTACGTGCTCGCCGGCGAGGACGCGGCGGCGCTGGCGCATGCGCCGGTGCTGGAGGGGTTCCGCGCCCGCGGCATTGAGGTGTTGCTCGGCCCCGACCCGATCGACGCGTTCTGGCCCGACCGCTTCGACCGCTTCGACGGAAGGAAAATCCGCCGCGCCGGCGCCGCGCAGGAGGAACTGGCGAAGCAGCCTCTGCTCGCCGAGGCGGAAGGGACGGAAGCCGATGTGACCGCGCTGCTGCGGGCAATGAAGTCGGCCCTCGGCGGGGCGGTGGCGGATGTGCGCGCGACCTCGCTGCTCGCCGAGAGTGCCGTGATGCTGGTCTCCGCCGGCGGCACCGACCTGCAGGTGCAGCGCATGTTGCGCCGTGCCGGCCGTGCGGGACCTGAGCAGCCGCCGGTGCTGGAGATCAACCCGCGGCACAGGCTGATCGCGGCGCTCGCGGCGCGCGCCGAGGCGGGCGAGGACATCGCTTCCCAAGCGTCGCTGCTGTTCGACCTGGCGCGCATCGGCGACGGGGACTCGCCGCGCGACCCGGCCGGCTTCGCGCGCGCGGTGGAGAACGCGCTCGCCCGATAGCGGCCCTTCCCGCCGCGGCGTTTCCGTGGAAACTCCGGCGCAGCAAGGGGGATGCCGATGATCGAACAGACACTGCCGCTGACCGATGCGGCGAGCGGCGCGCGTGTGGTGCATGCGGCGCGCCCGGAGGGGCTCGCGGCGCTGCTCGCGAAGCTGCCGCGGGCGCAGGCGGATTTCGCCGCCTCCTCCGGCTTCGCGGCGAAGGCGGAGGAGCTGCTGCTGTTGCCGGGCGAGGGCGGCGTCGATGCGCTGCTCGGGCTCGGGAACGCGCGGGGGCCGTTCGTCTGGGGCGCGCTGGCGACGAAGCTGCCCGCGGGGACGTGGCGGCTCGGCGAGGGGGTGGAGGATGCGACGGCGGCGACCCTCGGCTTCTGCCTCGGCGCCTATCGCTACAGCGTGTTCAAGCCCGCGACGCCCGGCCCGGTGCTGCTGCGCCCGGGCAGGACCACTGCCGCCGAGCGCGAGGCGCAGGCGACCTGGATGGTGCGAGAGCTCGTCAACACGCCGGCGAACCTGCTGGGCCCCGCGCAGTTGGCCGAGGCCGCCGCTGAGCTTGCGCGCGGCTTCGACGCCAATGCCACGCTCGTCACCGGCGAGGCGCTGGCGCGCGATTACCCGACGGTTCACGCCGTCGGGCACGGTTCCGAGCGCACCCCGGTGGTGGCGAAATTCGCCTGGTCCGGCGCGGGGCCGGAGGCGCCGCTGGTTTCGCTCTGCGGCAAGGGGGTGGTGTTCGACACCGGCGGCTACGACCTGAAGCCCTCCTCGGCGATGCTGCGGATGAAAAAGGACATGGGCGGGGCCGCGACCATGCTGGGCTTGGCGCGGCTGATCATGGCGGCGAGCCTGCCGGTGCGCCTCGAGGTGGCGATCGGCTGCGTCGAGAACTCTGTTTCCGGCCGCGCCATGCGCCCGCTCGACGTGGTGCGCACCCGACGTGGGCTTTCCGTCGAGATCGGCAACACGGATGCCGAGGGACGGCTGGTGCTGTGCGACCTGCTGGCCGAGGCCTCGGACCGCAAGCCGGCGCTTCTGATGAACGCGGCGACCCTCACCGGGGCGGCGCGTGTGGCGCTGGGGCCCGACCTGCCGGCGCTGTTCTGCAACGACGAGGTCTGGGCCGCGGCCCTGCTCGACGCTGGGGCGCGCGTCCACGATCCGCTGTGGCGGCTGCCGCTATGGGACGGCTACGATGCTTGGCTCGACTCGCCGGTCGCTGACCTCAACAACGTCTCCAGCAAGCCGATGGCCGGCGCCATCATTGCGGCCCTGTTCATGCGCCGCTTCCTCGCGCCTGGCGTTCCGTGGGCGCATTTCGACGTCTACGCGTGGAACGACTCGGCGCGCGCGGGGCGGCCGGAAGGCGGCGAGGCGATGGCCATGCGGTCCGCCTGCGCGGCGATCGCGGAGCGTTTCGGCGCCGGCTCCCGAGCTTGAGCGGAGGCTGCGCCAGGCCGCCATCCCTTCGCGTTTTTCCAGTCGATTGCTGCAACGGATTGAAGTGCCAAGGCGGCGGCGGCAGGGCGAGAAGCCGGACCGGCCGCGCAATTGTTACGTAAAACTGGCGTGGACGTAATGAGGCCGACATCGGCAGACAAGAGGCGCGCGCGTAGGCCGAACGCCGTGGGCGCCTGGTGCGGCGCATACGGGAAAAGGAATCGACCCATGGCCATGGCAATGACTGGCGAGCAGTTGGTTGGAATTCTGCGCGAGACCATCGGTGCTCTCGTCAAGCGCGACGGTGACGATCTGTCGGCGCGGCAGCTGGCGGTGTTCCTTAACTGCTACCTCAAGGAAGGTGCGCATACGGTGCGCGGTCTTTCCACCGATCTCGACATCTCCAAGCCGGCGGTGACGCGTGCGCTCGACCGGCTGTGCGAACTCGATCTCGCCCGCCGCAAGACCGATCCCGCGGACCGCCGCAGCGTGCTGGTTCAGCGGACCACCCGCGGCTCTTCCTATCTGCGCGAGCTGCGCAATGTCATGACCGCGGCGGCCTCTCCGCGCCACGCCGCGCGCTGAACGACGCGCCAGGCGGCCCGCCCCGTCAGCTCCGCGACGCCCTCCCCCGCGGTGAGGGCTGACGGAACCGGCTGAGCGGCCCGAGGCGCGGCAGCGCCACGGCTGTGCCGTGCGTGCCTGGGGTCGCCCGACTATCGTCCATCACGCCGATTGCCTGGGACGGGAATGGGTGGCCCAAGCCGCGCGACCGTTAGCCGCGCGACCGTTGCGAATGAGCAACACCGCCGCGCGGCCCTGGTGCCCGGAGCCGCTCCTAACCCCCGGACCAACCTGGCAGGCCGGCGATCCGTTGGTCGAGGCGTTGCTGGGCGCCGATCAGCCGCTCCAGCGTCAACTGGCTGCGCTTGGCGTCGCCGCTGCCGCGCCAGGGCGTGACTGGCTTCAGCGCGAAGGCCACGATGACGCTCGGCGTTCCGCCGCCGAACAGATTGGCGCGCGCCAGGGCGATGCGGGTGCGCAGCCCGGAGCCGACCACGCGTTTGTCGACCCACAACGCGCCGGTGGCCAGGGTCTGCGCCTGGTCGTGCGCCACCACCGTCCATCGCCGCGGGTGCGCGTCCTTGAAGTACAGCGGAATGAAGCGCGCTTCGCTGCCGCCGACAGCCGTGCCGCTGAGTGCGGTATAGGTGTGGACCACCGTCGCGGGTGATGCGCCGGCAGGAATCGCCCGCACCGTCACGCTGACATCCTGGCCGTCGCAGACCAGGCTCTGCACCGCGAGACCGGGCCTGGTCGTGCCGCCGGTGGCGGCGCAACCGGTGGGCAGGCGCAGGTGAAGAGCCACCATCGGCGGCGTGCCGGCGCCGCGCCAGTCGAGCAGTCGGGA
>DAHUXX010000235.1 GCA_027306955.1 Acetobacteraceae bacterium
CGATCAGGTCGTAGAGGGCGAGGCGTGGTTGCGGCAACGGGCGGTGGTGGATGCCGAACGCGTCGCGGGCGAGGAAATGCCCGGTGAGGCGCAGCCCGTCGCGCCAGTCCGCCCTCGTGCCCTCCTCCCCGGAGTCCGGCAGCAGCAGCGGCGGCAGGGGCAGCAGCTTCTCCTTCCAGATGCCGGCGGCGGCGTCGGAAACCGCCCGCCCGGTGCGTGGCGAGACCCAGGCCAGCCCCTGCGTCTCGCCGGAGACGGCGCACCGCGAAAGATCGAGCCCGTAGCCGAGCTCCGCCAGCAGCAGCGCCTCCCAGCGGATCAGCGCCGCGGGGCCGAGCGCGCCGGCGGGGATGCCCGCGACGAGCCGCAGCAGCCCCTCGAACACCGCCGGGTGCGGCTCGCGCTCCGGCAGCGCGCCATCGGCGACGGCACAGGCGGCGACGAGCTGGGCCAGCGCGAGCCGGTTCTCCATCGCCATCGCGGCGGCGGGATGGACGAGTTCCGCGCCGTAGGTGCCGAGCTGGTCCGCGAGCCGCCCGACCCAGCGCACCTGGATGGCGTTGCCCGGCTGCCAGGTCGCGGCGCCGCGTCGGGACAGCGCCCCGCGCGCGAGCCCGCGCTGGGCGCCGTGCTCGGGCGTCAGCACGTTGGCGATGGCCTCCGCCTCGCCATAGGGCCGCAGCGAGAGGATGATGCCGGGCTCGTCCCACTCCATCGGCTAGTCTTCTTGCGTCACCGGCCTCGGCCTGCCGTCGTCGCCGATGGCGACCAGCACGAACATCGCCGCCGTCACCTTGCGCAGCGCCGCCTCGTGGCGGTGGCGGCGATAGGCGGCGACGTCGACATGGATGGACGTGCGGCCGACCCTGGTGATGGTGGCGTGGATCGAGACCTCGTCGCCGACCGCGACCGGATGCAGGAAGCTCATGCTGGCGACCGCGGCGGTGGCGACGCGCCCCTCGGCGCGCCGGGAGGCGACGGAAGCCGCCGCGAGGTCCATCTGCGACATCAGCCAGCCGCCGAAGATGTCGCCCGAGGGGTTGGCGTCCGCGGGCATGGCGATGGTGCGGATCGCCGGCTCGCCCAGCGTGGCGGGGTCCGGCATGTCGTCGGTGTACACGTCGTCGCTCATGGTTCCTCCAGGCCCAGCGCCCTGAGCCGCGCGATCTCCTCGTCCCAGCCCGGACGTTCCTTGACGTTGAGGAAGAGGTGCACCGGACGTTCCAGGATCGAGGCGAGCTGCGCGCGCGCCGCGGCGCCGATGGCGCGTATCTTCGTCCCGCCCGCGCCGATCAGGATCGCCTTGTGACCGGGCCGCGCGACATAGATCGTGGCGTCGATGCGCACGGAGCCGTCGTGCTGCTCGCGGAAGCTTTCGGTCTCCACCGTGGTGCCGTGCGGCACCTCCTCGTGCGTCTGCAGCAGGATCTGCTCGCGCACCAGTTCGGCGGCGAGTGCCCTGTCCGGCAGGTCGGTGATGTCGTCGTCGGGATAGAGGTGCGGGCCCCCCGGCATCGCGCCCTCCAGCGCGTCGAGCAGGTCGGCGACGCCGTCGCCGGTGGCGGCCGAGACCATCAGCGTGCGCTCGAACGCGGCAAGCCCGGTGAGCGCCCTGGTGAGCGGCAGCAGGGCGGCGGGCGGCACGAGGTCGATCTTGTTCAGCACCAGCCAGGTGCGGCCGGTGAGCTTGCCGGCGATGGCGCGGACCTCATCCGTGAGGCCGGCCCGGGCATCGACCAGCAGCAGTGCCAGGTCGGCGTCCTTCGCCCCGCTCCAGGCGGCGGCGACCATGGCGCGGTCGAGCCGGCGGCGCGGCGCGAAGATGCCTGGCGTGTCGACGACAAGGATCTGCGCCTCGCCCCGCAGCACGATGCCGGTGGTGCGCCTGCGCGTGGTTTGCGCCTTGGGCGTCGCGATGGCGAGCTTGGCGCCGGCGAGCCGGTTGAGCAGTGTGGATTTGCCGGCATTGGGTGCGCCGAGCAGCGCGACATAGCCGCAGCGTGTGGTCATGGCGCCAGCCTTGCGATCACTTGGTGAGGTTTTCAAGCAGTCTCGCGGCGGCGTCCTGCTCGGCGCCGCGCCGCGTGGTCCCCTCGCCTTCCGCCTCCGCCTCGCCGGCGCGCACCCGCACGCGGAAGGAAGGCGCATGCGACGGTCCGCTTCTGGAAGCGAGCGCGTAGCCGGGCAGGCCGAGTCCGCGCGCCTGCGCCCATTCCTGCAGCGCCGTCTTGGCGTCCTTGGGCGGCGCCGCCTGGGCCGTGACCGCGACCTCCCACAACCGGCGCACCACCTCGCGCGCGGGGCCGAGCCCGGCATCGAGGTAGAGCGCCGCGAGCAGCGCCTCCAGCGCGTCGGCGAGCACGTTGTCGCGGGCACGCACCCCGGCGCGAGCCTCGCCCTCGGCGACCGCCAGGACCTCCGCGACGCCGTTCTCGCGCGCGATGGCCGCGAGCGCGGGGGCGGCGACGAGATGCGCGAGGCGCCGGCCCAGCGCGCCCTCCGCCTCGGTGGGGAATCGCTCGGCGAGCCATTCGGCCATCAGCAGCCCGAGCACGCGGTCGCCGAGGAACTCCAGGCGTTCGTTGGAAAGGCGCCCGCGCCGCGCGCCCTGTGCGCCCGCGCCGAGCATCGAGCGGTGGGTCAGCGCCTCGGCCAGCAACTCCCTGCGGGCGAAGTCGTGCCCGAGCAGCGCCTCGGCGCGTCGCAGCCGGTCGTCTTGCGTCGCCGGCGAAGCCCCGGTCAGTGGATCACCGTGAACAGCCGGTCCCAGCGGACCTCGACCGGCCAGTACCAGAACTCCCACCACGGGTACAAAGGCCGCACCGAGAAGAACACGATGTCCGCGCGGCCGACGAGGTTGGCCTTCGGGATGAAGCCCACGGCGCTCATCACCCGGCTGTCCTCGCTGTCGTCGCGGTTGTCACCCATGACGAAGAAGTCGCCCTTCGGCACCTTGTAGGCCGGCGTGTTGTCCAGGGGCTCGTTGTTGCCGAACTTCAGGATCGAGTGGGTGACGCCGTTGGGCAGCGTCTCGAGATAGCGCTTCGCCTCCACCGGCGGGCCCTCGCCGTGGTAGAGGTACTGTCCGTCGGCGACGCGCTTGACCTCCTTGCCGTTGATGTAGAGCTGCCCGCCCTTCATCTGCACCGTGTCACCGGGCAGGCCGATGATGCGCTTGATGTAGTCGACGGAGGGGTCGCGCGGCAGGCGGAAGACGGCGACGTCGCCGCGCTTCGGGCGGGTGTAGAAGACGCGCCCGGAGAACAGGTCCGGCGAGAACGGCAGCGAGAAGTGCGAGTATCCGTAGCTGAACTTGGAGACGAGGACATAGTCCCCGATCAGCAGCGTCGGCACCATCGAGCCCGAGGGGATGTTGAACGGCTCGAAAAACAGCGTGCGGAACACGACCGCGATCAGCACGGCGTAGACGACGGTCTTGATCGATTCGGCCAACCCGCCGCCGCCGGTCTTGCGTTTGGGCATGTAAAAGGTCCGGTCAGGTGCGGCGGGACAAACCCCAAGCACCCAATTCTGTCAAGGAAACCTTCCCGGGCAGGAACGACCCGGGCCTCGCTTCCTCAGCCGCGCCCCTCCCGCAGCGCCACCGCCAGCAAGGCGAGCGCCCGTTCCACGGTGGCGCGGCGGACGGCGGCGCGGTCGCCGGGGAAGACCTGGCGCTCGGCATGGGTGGCGCGTCCGCGGCCGGCGAGGCCGAACCACACGAGGCCCACCGGCTTCCCGGCACCACCGCCGCCGGGCCCCGCGATGCCGGTGACCGCGATGGCAAGGGCGGCCCGGGAGCGGGCGAGCGCGCCCTCCGCCATGGTGCGCGCGACCGCCTCGCTCACCGCGCCATGGGTCGCGAGTGCGGACTCGGGCACGCCGAGCACCTCCCGCTTCGCCTCGTTGGTGTAGGCGACGAAGCCGCGGTCGAACACGTCCGAGCTGCCGGCGATCGCCGTGATGGCGCCGGCGATGAGCCCGCCGGTACAGCTTTCGGCGGTGGCGAGCATCACGCCGGCGGCGCGCGCGGCCGCCAGCAGGTTCTCGGCCTCGAGCAGGATGGCATCGTCGAACATGGCCAGTCCCCTTCCGCGCCCGTTCTAGCCCAGGAACCGGAGATCGAGGATCCGGAGATCGAGGATCCGGGCATCGAGGATCTGGGGTGCATAAAGGCTCAGCGCCGCCATGACGATCGCGGTGACGAAGCCCGCGACCAGGTCGTCGCCCATCACCGCGGCGGGGCCGCGCTGGCGGTCCACCCAGCCGACCGGGCCCAGCTTCGTGATGTCGAGCAGGCGGAACCGCAGGAAGGCGGCAACGACGCCCAGCGGCGTCAGGCGCGCGAGGCCGAGCAGCGCGACCCACTGCCCCGCGACCTCGTCGATCACGATCCAGCTCGGGTCGCCCAGTTCCCCCCTCGCCTCGCGGCCGACCGCACCGATCGCCCACATCCCGAGGACGATCGTGGCGAGGGTCGCGAGCGGCAGGAGGGCCTTGTCGGTCCGTATCAGCAGCACCCCCAAGACCACCGCCGCCGCCGAGGCAACGGTGCCAGGCGCTCGGGGCGCGAAGCCGAGACCGAGCCCCGCGGCGATCAGGCGCGCGGGCTTCACAGCGCGGCCAGGAAACGGCTGATCGCCGCCTCCGCCGCCGGCTCGGCGAGTGTCGGCGCGTGGCCGACATGGGCAACGGTCGCGACCGCCATGTCCGGCCGGCGGGCACGCATGCGCTCCACCGTCGCCTCCAGCAGCAGCGTGCTGGCGCCGCCGTGGACCAGCAGCAGGGGCACACCCTCGAGCGCGTCGAAGAACGGCCAGAGGTCGCGCGGCGGGCCGCCGAGCATCCCGGCGATCCGCCGGTCCCAGCGCGGATGGAAGCGCCCGTCGGCGCCCTCCTCGTAGGTGAGGCGGGCGAATTCCAGCCAGTCCTCCTCCCCCGTGAAAGAAAGGTAGGGCAGCACCGTGCGCAGGTGCCGGGCCCCCGATGCAAGGTCCGGCCAGGCCGGGTCCTCGGCGACGAAGCGGCGGATGAACGCCTCGCCGGCGGCGCCGATTTCCGGGCCGATATCGTTGAGCACGACGCCGCGCAGCAGGCCGGGCCGCAGTGCCGCGATCGCCATCGCCATCAGGCCGCCGAAGCTGGTGCCGACCACCACCGCGCGCGAGAGCGACAGCGCCGCCGCGACGTCGAGGATGTCGCGCAGCGTCGCCTCCGGCGCGTAGCGCGCGAGGTGCCGCGCCCGCCCGGAACGGCCCCGGCCCGGGTAATCCAGGGCCACGACCCGGCGCCCGCCGGCATGCGCCGCGGCGAACCGGGCAAAATCCTCGCCGCTGCGCACCAGCCCCGGCAGGCAGAACAGCGGCGGGGCGTCGCTCTCCTCGCCCCAGCTCGTGGCGTGGATCGCGAGCCCGTCCCAGGCGCTGACACGGTGCTCGCGCGCGCTCGTCATCGTGCGCTCGTCATCGTTGCGTCACCGTACGGTCTCTCACCGTACCGGGGGCAGGTCCGGCGAGGCACCCTCGAGCGCGCGGTACACCACGAGGCTCTCGATCACGCGCTCCACGTAGTCACGCGTCTCGGCGAACGGAATGGATTCGATCCAGTCGATCCAGTCGCCCTTGCCGTAGCGCGGGTCGCCGTTGGTCGCGAGCCAGTTGTCCACGTTGCCCGGCCCCGCGTTGTAGGCGGCGATGGCGAGCGGCAGCGCGCCGTTGTAGCGGGCGAGCAGGCCGGCGAGATAGGCGGTGCCGAGGCGGATGTTGAGCGCGGGATCGGCGGTCAGCGCCGCGGTCCGCACAAAGATGCCGAGCCTTCTGCCGACATAGGACGCGGTGCTCGGCAGCAGCTGCATCAGGCCGAGCGCGTCGGACGGCGACCTGATTTCGGCATCGAAACTGCTTTCCTGGCGGATGATGGCGAGCGCCAGCGCCCGCTCGACCGGCGCGTCCGGAGGGATGGAGGCCGCCATCGGCCAGCCCGACTGCACCAGCGCCACGCCCTCGACGCCGGCGCGCCGCGAGATGGCGACGGCCGCCGGGGCAAGGCCGAGGCCGAGCGCGAGCCGCGCGGTGAGCACGCGGGCCTTGGCGTCCGGCACCGTCTCGTCGAGGCGCAGCAGGAACGGCACCGCGCGGCGCGGCGCGCCCCAGGCGACGAGGATGGCGGCCGCGCGCGCCAGCTGCCGGTCGGCGAGGTGGTTGAGGCGGACGGCGCTCACCGGCGGGTCGCGCATGGCGCGGATGCGCTGGCCGAGGTCCTCGCCGAGCTGGGCGGCGGCGAGCTGGCCGTAGAACGTCTCCGGCCAAGCCGCGGCGCGGGCGAGGTCGAGGGCTCGCGCCTTGGGGTCGCTCTCGCATTGCGCCATCCAGTACCAGGCGCGGCCCTGCGTGATCGCGGCGCGTGAGATCGCGGCGAGATGCGCGAAGAACGGCTTCGCCGCCGCCGGGTCGTGACGCAGGCGCAACGCGATGAAGCCGGCGAGGA
>DAHUXX010000254.1 GCA_027306955.1 Acetobacteraceae bacterium
AGAACATCGGGTCGTGGGTCGAGGCAAGGTTCGCCACGTGCGCGCGCATCGCGGCCTCGGTCGCGAACGGACCGTAGCTCATGTGGGTCCAGCTGGCGTCGGCGCCCTGCGCTGCCTGCCACAGTTCCGGGGCATGGCGCGGGTGCAGCGGCTCCAGCACCGCGTGCGGGCCGCGGATCGCGACACGCGCCGGCAAGGGCCGTGGCGTCGCGTCCACCTCCGGCCCCAGTTGCAATTCGACCATGGCTCGAGGGTTTCGTCACCGGAGCGCTTGCGCAAGGACCACCGGCGCCTACATGCGCCATGCCATTCAACCTGGGAGTCCACCAATGACCCGCCTTGCGTTCGCCGCCGTCGCGGCCGGCTTGCTGTTTTCGACCGGCGCTATGGCCGCGACGGAAACCTTTCACGCCACGCTGACCGGCGCCCAGCAGGTGCCGCCGGTGACGACCTCGGCCACTGGCAGCGCCACCGTTACCATCGACACGACGACCGGGAAGGCGACCTGGACCGTGACCTATACGGGACCGCAGCCGTTCGCGGCGCATATCCATGGTCCGGCGCCCGCGGGCAAGAACGCCGGGGTGATAGTGCCGATGAAGGTTGGGCCGAGCCCGTTCACCGGCTCCGCGACCCTGACGCCCAAGGTGATCAAGATCATCGAGGAGGGCGATGCCTACGTGAACCTCCACACCACCGGGCACAAGGGCGGGGAGATGCGCGGCCAGTTGACGAAGTAGCCACCGCCATGCCCCCTCGGGGCAACCAACCCGAGGGGGCATGATGCATATCGCGATCACCGGCGGCGGCGGGTTTCTCGGTCAGCGTGTGGCGCGCCGGCTCGCGGCGGAGGGACATCTCGGTGGCAGGCCCGTCAGCGGCCTCACCCTGTTCGATATCGACCGGCCGCCCGTGCCCGAGGCACCATTCCCCGTCGCGTCGATCGCGGGCGACGTGGCCGAGCTGCCCGAGGCCGCGATCCCGCCCGGTACCGATGTGGTCTTGCACCTCGCCGCCGTCGTCTCCGCCGCCGCGGAGGCGGATTACGAGCTCGGGCGGCGCGTCAACCTGCGCGGCACGGATGCGGTGGTGGATGCCTGCCGCCGGCTCGCGCGGCCACCGCGCGTGGTGTTCACCAGCTCCGTCGCCAGTTTCTCGGCTTCCCGGAGCGAGATCATCGGCGCCGCCACGCGCCAGGTGCCGGCCAATTCCTATGGTGCGCAGAAGGCCGCGGCGGAGCTGATCCTGGCGGACGCGACGCGGCGCGGCTTCCTCGACGCGGTGACGCTGCGCTTGCCGACGGTGTGCATCCGGCCGGGCCGGCCCAACAAGGCGGCGAGCAGCTTCGTCTCCTCGATCCTGCGCGAGCCGCTCAATGGCGAGGCGGCGGAGCTTCCCGTCGCCGACAATTTCTGTCTCTGGATCGCGAGCCCCGCGCAGGCAACGGACTGGCTGCTGCATGCGTGTTCGATGGACAGCTCGGCCATGGGGCTGGACCGCAGCGTGAACCCGCCGGGCCTCACCGTGACGGTGGGCGAGATGCTGGCGGCGCTGGAGGCGGCGAAGCCGGGTGCCGCTACGCTTGTCCGGCGCGTGGCCGCGCCCCAGATCGAGGCGATCGTCGCCACGTGGCCCGCGCGTTTCGACCCCGCCCGCGCGCTGTCACTCGGCTTCGCGCCGCACGGCACGCTCGACGCCCTCGTCGGCGAGTTCATCGCCGGGACACGCGCGGTACCGTAAGCCGCGCGTCGTCGGCGCGGTCGCCCGAATCGTGATCACCGGCAGCCCAATGCCGGCCGCCCCGGCCGGCTAAAGCTCGACTTCGGCGCTGGCTTCCCTGCCCAGGTGAACCGGGGCGCTCTGCTCCGCGGGACGGACGTAGGAGAACGCGACCGTCGCCGCGGCAAGCGCCACGAGCGTGACCATCACCAGGTGGAAGCCATGCATGAAGGCCGGCGCGCCAAGGTCGCCAAGGGCGACGGGATGTCCGTTCTTGGCTACCGCGATGTGGCCCGCGGCGACCTGGATGAACAGCATGCCCGAGATGTCGATCCCGAAGATCAGCCCCAGGGAGCGCGACATGTTCAAGAGGCCGCCCATCACGCCGAGCTTGTCGCGCGGCGTCGAGGCCATGGTGGAGCGGTTGTTCGCCGGCGTGAAGACGCCGAGACCTCCGCCCATCAGCAGCATCGCGGCCACCAGATACAGGGGAGCGCGGTGGCCTGGGGCGAAGATCAGCATCGCGGAGCCGACCATCAGCATGGCCGACCCCGCCAGCGTGAGGGTGCGCGCGCCGAAGCGGTCCGCGGCGCGGCCGGCGAAGGGCGCCAGGAAGGCCATTGCGGCCGGCACCGGCATCAGCATCACGCCGGACCAGGCGGTGGTGTAGTGCAGCACGTCCTCGAAATAAAACGGCAGCAGAAAGAGGCCGGTGAAGAGCACGTAATAGGCGAGGAAAGCGGTAGAGTTCCCGGCGACCAGCGCATAGCGGCGGAACAGCCGGATATCGATCATCGGGCTTTTCACCCGCAGTTCGGTGAACACGAATGCCGCGAAGCTGGCGATGCCGAACGCCAGCTCGCCCTGGACGACCCGCGAGCCCCATCCCGCGCTCTGGGCGCCGTTGACCGCGAGCGCCACGCCGAGGAGGCCGACGGTGAAGAACCCGATGCCCGCGAAATCAACCTTCTCGCGGTGGCCGGCGGGGTGGTAGCGGGGAAGGACGATGTAGGCCATCACCAGCCCGGCGATCCCGATCGGCACGTTCACATAGAAAATCACGCGCCAGTCGACCGCCGCGATCAGCATCGCGCCGACGAAGGGGCCGAGCGCCATGGCGATCGCCTGGATGGCGGCCTGAACGCCGAGCGCCTGGCCGAGATCGCGCTTGCGGAAGACCACCGTGATCAGGGCCACCGAGTTCGCCTGCAGCAGCCCGGCGCCGATCGCCTGCACGCAGCGCGCGATGATGAGGAACATGGCGCTCGGCGCCAGCCCCAGGCGGCGGAGCCGATCACGAAGACGGCGAAGCCCGCGTTGTAGAGCAGGCTGCGGCCATACATATCGGCGAGCCGGCCGACGACCGGTAGCGCGATCGCCAGAACCATCATGTAGGAGATCGAGACCCACTCGACCAGCGACAGTCGGACGCCGAACTCGCGCCGTATCGTCGGCAGGGCGATGTTCACGATGCTCACGTCGAGCGCCGACATCGTCGCGCCGATCAGCACCACGCCGAGGACCGCCCACTGCCATCGGTCTCGCGCCACCAGACCTTCGTGGTCGGGGCGGGCGCGGAGATGGAGGAAGTTCAGGCGGTTGCTCATGGCGGCGGCATCTTCAAAACTGGGAGTTGCGCAAACGCAAAAAGCCCCGGAATGAAAATTCCGATGGTTTTATCAATAATATTATGGGCTCAACCGATAGGACGATGCGGGATTTATATGCGTCAAAATAGCAATCCTGCATACGCAAAAACGCCGTAACTCAGGGTTCGGTCGGCCGGATTTGTGCCATTTTGGCACGGCCTGGACCGTTTCCCGGCCCGGAAACGGTCCGGGTCCGTGTCAAAAAGAACAGGCGCGGCAGCGCCTCGTCTCAAGCAGGATGTGCCGACCAATAGGGCGCGAGGCGTCGCGCCGGTTGAGCCGGAAGTGTGATCTTTGTCACGAACGCCGGCTACCCAACGTATTTTGAAATAATTTTGCCTGGAATCCGCCACGTTCCGCCGGCTATATCCTCTCCGGATATGAGCTCCGGGAGAACCTCGACATGACCAATCTGAAGCGCGCCCTTCTCATCGTCCTCGCCGCTGGCTCACTCGCCGCCTGCTCGAACCTCACCGGCACGCAGCAGCGCGTGCTTTCGGGCAGTGCCATCGGCGCCGCGGGCGGGGCCGTGATCAGTGCCGTCGCCGGCGGCCCGATCCTGCTTGGCACGGCGATCGGCGCCGGCGCGGGCGCTGTCGCGGGCGCGGTGACGTCGCACTAGGCGGCGCTCGCCCGGGGACCGCTGCGAGGCCGCCTGCTGGGCGACCTCGCGGAACCGTGCGTCAGGCGGCTTCCGCCAGTCTGCCCTCTATCAGCAACCCCTGTTGGCTGGCCGAGACGTGGACCGTCTCGCCCTCCGCGATCGAACCCTCGAGGATTCGCGAGGCCAGCGGGTTCTGCAGGCTGCGCTGGATCACCCGCTTCAGTGGCCGCGCGCCGTAGACCGGGTCGTAGCCCTCCGCCGCGAGCCAATCGAGCGCCTTGGCGTCCAGCTCCAGCCCGATCGAGCGGTCGGCGAGCAGCTTGCGGAGCCGCCCGAGCTGGATGTCCACGATCGCGGCCATGTCGCTCTTCTGCAGTCGGCGGAACAGCACTGTCTCGTCGAGCCGGTTGAGAAACTCCGGCCGGAAGTGCTGGCGCACGATCTCCATGACCCCCTTGTAGGCGAGGGTTAGGTCGGCTCCGTCCGGCTGCGCCGCCAGGATCTCGCTGCCGAGGTTGCTGGTCAGCACGATGATGGTGTTGCGGAAATCCACCGTCCGGCCCTGCCCGTCAGTGAGCCGCCCGTCGTCGAGCACCTGCAGCAGGATGTTGAACACATCTTCGTGCGCCTTCTCGACCTCGTCGAACAGCACGACCTGGTAAGGCCGGCGGCGCACGGCCTCGGTCAGCACGCCGCCCTCGTCATAGCCGACATAACCCGGAGGCGCGCCGATCAATCGGGAGACGGCGTGCTTCTCCATGAACTCGCTCATGTCGATGCGCACCATCGCGTGCTCGTCGTCGAACAGGAACTCGGCGAGCGCCTTGGTCAGCTCCGTCTTGCCGACGCCGGTGGGGCCGAGGAAGAGGAAGCTGCCGATCGGGCGGTTGGGGTCCTGCAGGCCGGCGCGAGCGCGTCGGACGGCGTTTGCCACCGCG
Organism: Acetobacteraceae bacterium; assembly: GCA_027306955.1. GTDB lineage: Bacteria > Pseudomonadota > Alphaproteobacteria > Acetobacterales > Acetobacteraceae > JAJXXT01. Next base: position 4,911 of record DAHUXX010000254.1, read on the forward strand.
ACCAGCGCCTCTTCCTGGCCGACCACGCGGCGGCGCAGCGCGTCCTCCATGCGCAGCAGCTTGGCGCGCTCGCCCTCGAGCATCTTGTCCACCGGCACGCCGGTCCAGCGCGAGACGACCTGCGCGATCTGCTGCTCGTCGACGCTCTCGTTGACCAGGTTGCCGCCCTTCTGCGCGGCGGCGAGCTTGCGTTCCAGTTCCGGAATGCGGCCATAGAGCAGCTCCGAGGCGCGGGCGAGGTCGCCGTTGCGCTGGGCGACTTCGACCTGCGCGCGCGCCGCGTCGAGCTGTTCCTTGAGCTTCTGGCCTTCCGCGAGTTTTTCCTTCTCGGCGTGCCACGCGGCGGTGATGGAGGTGGATTTCTCCTCCAGTTCCGCAAGTTCATGCTCGAGCTTGCCGAGGCGGTCCTTGCTCGCCGCGTCCTGCTCGCGCTTCAGCGCCTCGCGCTCGATCTTGAGCTGCAGGATGCGTCGGTCGAGCTCGTCGAGCTCCTCGGGCTTGCTGTCGACCTGCATGCGCAGACGGCTCGCGGCCTCGTCGACGAGGTCGATCGCCTTGTCGGGCAGGAACCGGTCGCTGATGTAGCGGTTCGAGAGCGTGGCGGCCGCGACCAGTGCGTTGTCGGAAATGCGCACGCCATGGTGCAACTCATACTTCTCGCGGATGCCGCGCAGGATCGAGATCGTGTCCTCGACCGAGGGTTCGCCGACGAACACCGGCTGGAAGCGCCGCGCGAGCGCCGCGTCCTTCTCGATGTGCTTGCGGTACTCGTCGAGCGTGGTTGCGCCGACGCAGTGCAGCGCGCCGCGGGCCAACTCCGGCTTGATGAGGTTGGAGGCGTCCATCGCGCCATCCGCGCGGCCGGCGCCGACCAGGACGTGGAGCTCGTCGATGAACAGCACGATCTCGCCGTTGGAGGACTCGATCTCCTTAAGCACGGCCTTGAGCCGTTCCTCGAACTCGCCGCGGTACTTGGAGCCGGCGACCATGGCGCCGAGGTCGAGCGAGAGCAGCCGCTTGCCGCGCAGCGCCTCTGGCACGTCGCCGTTGACGATGCGTAACGCCAGGCCCTCGACGATCGCGGTCTTGCCCACGCCGGGTTCGCCGATCAGCACCGGATTGTTCTTGGTGCGGCGCGCCAGCACCTGGATGGCGCGACGGATCTCCTCGTCGCGGCCGATCACCGGGTCGAGCTTGCCGTCGCGGGCCAGCTGCGTCACGTCGCGAGCGTATTTCTTGAGCGCGTCGAAGTTCGATTCGGCGTTCTGGCTGGTCACCTTGCGGCCCTTGCGGATCTCGGCGAGGGCCTTTTCCAGCGCCTGCGCCGTGGCGCGTGCCTCGCGCAGCGCCGCGGCGGCCGGGCCCTCACCGGCGGCAAGCGCCACCAGCACCCGGTCCTGCGCCACGTACTCGTCCCCGGCCTTGCTCGCGGCGGCCTGGGCGGCGTCCAGCACCCGCACCAGCGGCGGCGTGATCTGCGGCTGGCCGGCACCGCCGCCCTGCACCTTCGGCAGTCTCGCCAGCGCCGTCTCCACCGCATTGCGCGCGACGCGGTCGTCGCCGCCCGCAGCCTTGATCAGGCCGGCGGCGGCACCCTCCTCATCATCAAGCATCGCCTTCAGCAGGTGCTCAGGCGCGAGCTGCTGGTGGTATTCGCGGATCGCTATCGTCTGCGCGGCCTGAATGAAGCCGCGCACGCGATCGGTGAATTTCTCGATGTCCATCGTCCTGTCCCTTCTCGTAGGCGACTGGTGGGGCGACGGCCTTACCCGGCCCCTCCACGAGGCGACAGGGCGGCTATCCCGTGCCCAGGAAATGGGCAATGCTGCCGCGTCGCTCAAGAGGGATATCGTGCGAATTGAACGCCTCTATCGCTACCCGGTGAAGGGCCTGACCGCCGAGGCTCTGGAGGAGACGCAGGTCGAGCCCGGGCGCGCCATTCCCTGGGACCGTGCTTTTGCGCTCGCCCAGGGCGATTCCCTGTTCGATCCGGAGCACCCGGGCTGGCGGCCGAAGACGGAGTTCATGTGCCTGCGCGTCAACGCCCGTGTCGCCGCGCTTCGTTCCAGCTTCGACCCGGCCAGCGGCATGCTGCTGATCCTGGCGCCGGACGCGGCGCGGTTGCACGAGAACGCGCTGTCGGTGGAGGGGCGCGAGCGCATCGGCGCCTGGCTCACGGCGTATCTCGGCGCCGAGGCGCGGGGCGCGCCGCGCTTCCATCACATCGCGAGCCACAGCTTCGGCGACCAGAAGCGACCGGTGGTTTCGCTGATCAACCTCGCGAGCCTTGCCGATTACGAGGCGAAAATCGGTGCCCGCCGGCACAAGCGCCGCTTCCGCGCCAATGTCTGGTTTGACGGCGCGGCGCCGATGAGCGAGCGCGAATGGGTGGGGCGGGAGCTGCTTGTGGGTTCTGCGCGCCTCTGCGTCACCCGCACCACCACGCGCTGCCCCGCGACCGAGGTGAACCCGCTGACGGCCGAGCGCGATGCGGACCCTGTCGCGGAGCTGAAGCATCTCTATGGCCACGCCGATCTCGGCATCCATGCCGAGGTGGTGGAGGCCGGCCGTATCGCCGCGGGCGACGCGATCGAACTTCTTTCCTGACGTCACGCCGGAGCGACGATGAGCACCTACCCGAGCCTCGACCCCGATGCCCAGCGCGTGCTGGAGATGATCCGCCTCGCCAACCGCCCGCCCTATGAGACGCTGACGCCGGCGGAGGCGCGGGCGCTGCAGCTCGCCTCCATGCCCATCCTGCAGCCGGACAAGGTCGAGGTTGCCGAGACGCGCGACGTGATGGCCGACGGCGTGCCGTGCCGCCTCTACCGCCCGCTCGGATCGTCGCATGGGGACGTGCTGCCCTGCCTCGTCTTTTTCCACGGTGGCGGCTGGATGATCGGCTCGGTCGAGGTCTACGACGGCGTCTGCCGGCGGCTTGCCAACGACGCCGGCATCGCCGTCGTTTCGGTCGAGTACCGGATGGCGCCGGAGCATCTCTATCCGGCCGCTGTGGAGGATTCCGCCATCGTCACGCGCTGGGTCGCGCGGGAGGCGGCATCACTCGGCATCGACCCCGCGCGGCTCGCGGTCGGCGGCGATAGCGCCGGCGGCAATCTCGCGGCAGTGATGGCGCTAATGGCGCGCGACGGGACGGTGCCGATGCTTTCCTTCCAACTTCTGATCTATCCGGCGACCGACATGACGATGCGGCTGCCCGCCTATCAGCGCATCACCGCGGATTTTCCGCTCACCGCCGCGACGGCGCGCTGGTTCCGCAACACCTACATTCCGGATCCGGCGCGTTGGACGGAATGGCATGCTTCGCCGCTGCGCGCTGCCAGCCTCGCCGGGATGGCGCCGGCCTTCGTGCTCACCGCCGGCTACGATCCGCTGGTGGACGAAGGCATCGCCTACGCGAAGCGGCTGGAGCACGAAGGCGTGCGCGTGACGCTGGTGCACATGGCCGACCAGATGCACGGGTTTATCACCATGGGCCGCGTCGTCCGCGCCGCCGACACGGCTCTGGTGCACTGTGCCTCGGCGCTGCGGGCGGGATTGCGGTGACGGCTATTTCGGCCGGGCGAGCAGGCCGAGATGGTCGAACAGGTCGGCGAGCTTGGCGAAGGTCTGGCGCCGGTAGGCGTCCATGTCGCGGCCCTTCCAATCGTAGAAGCCTTCGCCCGTGCGCGGGCCGATGCGGCCCTCGCGCATGTTGTCCACGACGATCTGGGGTGGCTCGAAGCGCGGGGCTGACAGCGCGTCCTTGAGGTAGCTGGCGGCGTAATAAAGGATGTCGCCGCCGCCGTAGTCGACGAACTCGAGCAGGCCGAGCACGGCGAAGCGCGGGCCGAAGCCGGTGCGGATCGCGGTGTCGACGGCTTCCGGCGTCGCCACACCCTCGGTCACGATGCGCGCTGCCTCGGTCATCGCAAGGGCCTGGATGCGCGGCACGATAAAGCCGGGGGCGGCCTTGCAGCGCACCGGCACCTTGCCCGCCTCGCGCAGCAGCGCCTCCATCCGCAGGAGCACCGCTTCGTCGGTGCCGGCGCCGGGGCTTACCTCGACGAGCGGGATGAGGAAGGCGGGGTTGAGCCAGTGCGTGTTGAGGAATCGCTGTGGATTCGTTACGAATTTCGCGAGCGCCTCGATGTCGAAGGTGGAGGTGGTGGAGGCGATCGGCACGTCGCGGCGGGCATGGGAAGAGATGCGGGCAAAGGCCGCTTGCTTCTGTGTCATGACCTCGGGCACCGCCTCGAACACGGCGTCTGCACGGTCCAGCGCCGCATCCGCGGCCTCTCCCACGGCGAGCGACAGGCGTTCTAGCATCACGGCCTGGTGCTCGGTGTCGATGCGACCGATCTCGCGCATGACGCCGATGCCGTGCGCGATCTCCGCATGTGCGGCCTGCAGCGCCGCGCTTGCCTCTGCCTCGGTGCGCGGCTTCACGTCGAGCAGGTCGACCTCGAAGCCGGTGTGCAGGAAGGCATGCGCCATGCCGCGGCCCATGCGGCCGGGGCCGACGATCGCGATGCGCGTCATCGCGTGCCTTCGGCGAGCAGGCGCCGCAGCGCCGCGCGGTCCATGCCGGCGATTCCCATGGCCGCTGCGGTGCGGCCGCTGCGCGCGAAATCCTCGCCGATGGCCGCGCCCGCGACCGCGAGCAGGCCGCTTGCGACCGGCATCGGAACGCCCGCCCAGGCGCCGAGCGAGGCCAGCAGGGCGAGCCCGCAGGCGACGTCTTCGCGCATGTAGCGATGCGTTGCGAGATCGATATGTTCTCGCCAGTCCGCACTGTCCACGAGCTGCGTGTGCCCGCGCCGGCCGTACATCCATTCGTCGCCGTCGGTCCTGTAATGGTCGGCGAGCGGGAAATGTGGCGCGCCGTAGCCCAGCGCCTCGCGCAGACGGACGCGCTCGGCGTCCAGCACGTCGGTCACGTTACGGATCGCAGGCTGCGTGCCCTCGTTGTGGATGTCCCAGCGCTCGAAATGCTGCAGCGGCCCGGCGTTCATGGTGATGAGCGGCGGGTGGATGATCGGTCCCGCGTTCATCAGTGCGCCGTCGAGCCCGTCGGCGAGGCTCTCGATCGCGGGGAAGGCTGCCTCCAGCACCGGGAACGCCGCCGGCGCCAGGCGCGCCGGGTGCACCCCGGTCGGGAGCCGCGTCGCGCGTACGCGGATGGCGATGCGCGTGCCCGCCTTCGTGCGGTGCAGGCGGCAGAGCCAGGGCAGCGTGCCCGCCTCGGCGTAGGCGATTTCCGCCTCGTTGCCCGCTGCGCGCACCGCTCGGTCGAGCAGCAGCGTGCCCCAGGTGCCGGGGGGCAGGAAGACAACCTGGCCATCCCTGAGCAGCGGCGCGAGGCGGCGGGCGAGGTCGGCCTGGGCAAAGGCGGGGATGGGGGCGACGATCAGCGCCGCGCCGCGCACCGCGTCCGCGAGGTCGTCGGTGGCGCCGAAGGAGACGTGGCGCACGCCCGCCGCGTCCAGGAGTTCGATGCCGCCCGAGGCCAGAACCGGTCCCAGGGCCGCGCGCTCGCGCCGCCACAGCACGACCTCGTGCCCCGCGAGGGCGAGGTCCGCCGCCGCGGCGTGGCTGCCGTTGCCGCCGCCCAGAACCGCGACGCGCATCTGCTAACCTCCGAGTCGCGTGCGCGCCAGCGCGGCGCCGGCTGAAAGCGCCTGCAGCTTTGCCCGCGCGACCCGCCTTCCCATCGGCGCCATCCCGCAGTTGGTGCAGGCGACGATGCGGTGCGGCGCGACGTGGCGCGCGGCGAGTTGCAGCGTTGCCGCCACCTGCTCGGGCGTTTCGATCACGTCGCTCGCGACGTCGATCACGCCCACCAGCACGTCCTTGCCTGGCAGCAGCGCCATCAGCTCCGGCGGCACGTTCGAGTTGATGCATTCGAGCGAGACCTGGCCGATGGAGCTCTTCGCCAGCGCCGGGAAAACCGTCTCGTACTGCCGCCAGGACTCGCCGAGCATGCCCTTCCAGGCGCGGTTGGCATCGATGCCATAGCCGTAGCAGATGTGCACGCAGGTCGCGGCGTTGACGCCGGCGGCGGCGCGCTCCAGAGCCACGACTCCCCAGTCCGCAGCCTCGGCGAGGTAGACGTTGAAGGCCGGCTCGTCGAACTGGATCACGTCGATCCCGTCGGCCGCAAGCGCCCGCGCCTCCTGGTTCAGGAGGTCGGCGAAGGCGAAGGCCATGCGCACGCGGTCGCAGTAATAGGTGTCGGCTAGCGTGTCGACGAGCGTCATCGGGCCGGGCAGGGTGAACTTGATCCGCCGCCCGGTCGCTGCGCGCATGATCCGCGCCTCGGTCTCGTGCACCCGCCCGCGCAGACCCAGGGGCCCCACCACGGTCGGGCACAGCGCCTCGTAGCGGTTGTTGCGGATGCCGATCTTCTGCTTGTGCTCGAAGTCGATGCCGTCCACCTGGGCGAGGAACCCGTGCACGAAATGCTGTCGAGATTGTTCGCCATCCGTTACGATATCGAGCCCCGCCGCCTCCTGCTCCTTGAGCCAGAGCAGTGTCGCGTCGCGCTTGGCGTCGGCCAGCGCCTCGCCGGTCGCGCGCCATTCGGGCCACAGCTTGCCGGTCTCGGCGAGCCAGGCAGGCTTGGGCAGCGAGCCCGCGGTCGTCGTGGGAAACATGGGGAAACCTCCGTCAGCGGCCGCGGAAGGCGGGCGTGCGTTTCTCGAGGAAAGCGGCGACCGCCTCCTCATGGTCCTCGGTGTTGTGCGCCATCCCCTGCATCAGCGCGCAGAGGTCGAGATAGTCCGGCAGGTCCATCCGCCGCGCATAGGTCAGCAGGCGCTTGGTCATCCGCACCGCGCGCGGCGGCTTGGCGGCGAAGCTCGCGGCCATCTCGCGCGCGCGGGCCAGCAGCTCGCCCGCGGGCAGGACCTCCAGCACCAGGCCGATCGCAAGCGCCTCCGGCGCGTCGATCATGCGGCCGGAGAAGGTGAGTTCCGCCGCTCGCTGGTAGGGGATGCGCCGCTGCATGAACCAGCCACCGCCGTCGCCGGGGACGATGCCGAGGTTGATGAAGCTCTCCGCGAATTTCGCGCCCTCGGCCGCGAGGCGGATATCGCACATCGTGGCGAGGTCGCAGCCGGCGCCGATCGCGGGGCCGTTCACCGCGGCGATGGCGGGGATCTCCAGCCCCGCCATGGCGAGCGTCATGCGCTGGATGCCGGCGCGGTACTTGTTCTGCACCGTGTAGACGTCGCCCGCGAAGGCGCCCGTCTCGCGGTCGCGCATCTGCTTGACGTTGCCGCCGGCGCAGAAGGCGGAGCCGGCGCCGGTGAGGATCAGCACGCTCGCCGTCTCGTGCGTGTTGAGCCAGGCGCAGACAGTCGCGATCTCATCGGCGAGATGCGTACCGGTCAGTTCGTTGCGCACGTCGTGGCGGTCGAGCGTGAGGGTGGCGATCCGCCCGTCGAGCTCGAGCCTC
>DAHUXX010000264.1 GCA_027306955.1 Acetobacteraceae bacterium
CCACACGATGAGCGAGGCGCTGCTGGCGAGCGGCGTGCAGCGCCTCGCCGCCCTGCAGGAGACGCTGTATCCGCAGGACCAGTGGGCCATGCTGATGGTGTTCCAGGCGATGGACGCCGCCGGCAAGGACGGCACCATCAAGCACGTCATGTCGGGGGTGAACCCGCAGGGCGTGCAGGTGACGAGCTTCAAGCAGCCCGGCCCCGAGGATCTGTCGCACGACTTCCTCTGGCGCGTCAGCCGCAACCTGCCGATGCGCGGGCAGATCGGCGTGTTCAACCGCAGCCACTACGAGGAAGTGCTGGTGGTGCGGGTGCATCCCGAATTGCTGGACCGTCAGCATTTGCCGCCCGCGCTGAACGGCAAGAAGATCTGGAAGCACCGGCTGGAGGACATCGCCAATTTCGAGCAGTATCTGAGCCGGCAGGGCTTCGTGATCCTGAAGTTCTTCCTGCACATCTCGCGCGAGGAACAGAAGCGGCGCTTCCTCGCGCGGCTGGAGACGCCGGATAAGAACTGGAAGTTCAGCGCCGCCGACCTCGCCGAGCGCGAGCGCTGGAACGACTACCAGGACGCCTACGACGCCGCGATCGCCGCGACGGCGGCGCCGCATGCGCCGTGGTTCGTGGTGCCGGCGGACCATAAATGGTTCGCGCATCTGGTCGTGGTGGAGGCGATGATCGCGGCGCTGGAGGACCTCGATCTGCACGTGCCGGAGGTGACGCCGGAGATGCGGGCACGGCTGGTGGAGGCGAAGCGGGCGCTGGAGGGCGAGTCGACATAGGGCGGACGAGCGCCGCGCGCTTCCACGCCGCGAGCAGTTACGTGGCGGAGCCGAACACCTCGTCCCACGCGGCGCGCAGCGCGGCGTCGGCGGCGTCCATCGTGGCGTGAACGCCCAGGGCCGCGAGGCTGGTGACGCCATGTTCGCTGATGCCGCAGGGCACGATGCCGGAAAAATGCGCAAGGTCCGGCGCGACATTGAGCGCGACGCCGTGCCATGTCACCCAGCGCGTCACGCGCACGCCGATCGCGGCGATCTTCGCCTCGGTGCCGCGCGCGCGGTCGGCGACCCAGATGCCGACGCGCCCCTGCCGCCGTTCGCCGCGCACGCCGAAGCGGGCGAGGGTACGGATCAGCCATTCCTCAAGCGAATCGACATAATCGCGCACATCGCGCGGGCGCGGCCGTGCGCCGGGCGGTTGCGCAAGGTCGAGCATGACATAGGCGGTGCGCTGCCCCGGTCCATGATAGGTCCACTGCCCACCACGACCCGCCGCGAAGGTCGGGAAACGGTCCGGTGCGCGCAGATCGGCAGGCGAGGCGGAGGTGCCGGCGGTGTAGAGCGGCGGATGTTCCACCAGCCACACCAGCGGGCCGGCCGTGCCCTCGCGGATCGCCGCGACGCGCGCCTGCATGGCGGCGAGGGCCACGGGATAGTCGGTGAACCCCTCCGCCCGGCGCCATTCGACCGGCGAATCGGCAGGACCGAAACGGTTTCCGAACTCGTACTGGACTGTCACTTGCATCCTTCTATTGTTTAGGCAGGCGCTGCGGCGCGAACAACGGAGGGTTGGATGCAGAGCAGGCGAGACCTCATGCGCGCGGCGCTGGCCGCACCCCTGGCGGCGGGGCTTGCGCCCACGGTGTTCGGCAGGGCGCACGCCGCCGGGCCGTATCGCGTGGGCTTCATGTATGTGGGGCCGGTGGAGGAAGCCGGCTACACGTTCCAGCACGATCTCGGCCGCCGCGCGGTGGACGCCAAGTTCGGCCCGAAGGTCAAGACGACCTATGTCGAGAACGTGCCGGAAGGGGCCGATGCCGAGCGCGTGGTGCGCAAGTTGGCGCAGAGCAACGATCTGGTGTTCACCACGTCGTTCGGCTTCATGAACCCGACGGTGAAGGTCGCGAAGGAATTCCCCAAGGTCAAGTTCGAGCACGCCACCGGCTACAAGCGCGCGGCGAACCTCGCGACCTATTCGGGCCGGTTCTACGAGGGGCGGTTCCTGGCCGGCGTGATCGCCGGGCGGATGACCAAGAGCAACGTCATCGGCTTCGTCGGCGCCTTCCCGATCCCGGAAGTGGTGCAGAACATCAACGCCTATGCCATCGGCGCGCGGATGGTGAACCCGAAGGCGGTGGTGAAGGTGGTGTGGGTCAGCACCTGGTACGATCCGGGCAAGGAACGCGCCGCCGCCGACACGCTGATGAGCCAGGGCGCCGACGTGCTGGTGACGCACACCGACAGCGCGGCGGTGCAGGAAGCCGGCGAGCAGCGCGGCATCTGGACCATCGGCTATGACAGCGACATGGGCCGCTACGGGCCGAAGACCTGCCTGACCTCGGTCGTCAGCGACTGGTCCGGCTACTACGTCCAGGAAGTCGAGGCCGGCATGAACGGCACCTGGAAGTCGCACGACACCTGGGGCGGGCTGAAGAGCGGCATGGTGCGGATGGCGCCGTTCAACAAGGCGCTGCCGCAGAACGTGGCCGACGAGGTGAACGCGCGGCAGGCCGACATCGAGTCCGGCAAGCTGGCGCCGTTCGAGGGGCCGCTGAAGGACCAGTCCGGCAAGATGAAGGTGGCCGCGGGTGCGCGGATGAGCGATCCGGACATCCTGGGCATGAACTGGCTGGCCGAAGGCGTCGAAGGCAAGCTGGGCTGATCCGACGCCCCCTCGCTGCTCCCTCTCCCGCTTGCAGTGTGGACAATCGCATTTACTGGAAAATTGCCCTCTCCCCCCGCCTCTTCG
>DAHUXX010000267.1 GCA_027306955.1 Acetobacteraceae bacterium
ATGAACGACCTCTTCGGCAATCCGAAAAAGCCCAAAACCGAGACCTACGACGCCAGCTCCATCGTGGTGCTGGAAGGGCTCGAGCCCGTCCGCCGCCGCCCCGGCATGTATATCGGCGGCACCGACGAGACGGCGATGCACCACCTCGCCGCCGAACTCCTCGACAACGCGATGGACGAGGCCGTCGCTGGCCACGCCAGCTTCATCGAAGTCTCATTGTCGCCCGATAACATCCTGACCGTGCGCGATAACGGCCGCGGAATTCCGGTCGATCCCCACCCCAAATTCCCCGGCCGCTCGGCGCTGGAGGTGATCCTCACCACGCTCCATTCCGGCGGCAAGTTCGACGACGGCGCCTACGCCACGTCCGGCGGCCTGCACGGCGTCGGCTCCTCCGTCGTCAACGCGCTTGCCAGCTTCCTCGAGGTCGAGGTCGCCCGCGACCGCACCCTCTGGCGCCAGCGCTACGAGCGCGGCAAGCCGAAGTCGAAGCTCGTCAACGCCGGCCCCGCCCCCAACCGCCGCGGCACCACGATCCGCTTCCAGCCGGACGCGGAAATCTTCGGCGCCGCCCGCTTCCAGCCACAGCGCCTCTACCGGCTCTGCCGCTCCAAGGCCTACCTGTTCCGCGGCGTCGAGATCCGCTGGTCCTGCGACAAGCCCCTGATTCGCGACGACACCCCGGCGGAAGCGGTGCTGCACTTCCCCGGCGGCCTGCGCGACAGCCTGGAGGCCGAGATCGAGGGCGCCTCCCTCGTCGTGCCGCTCTGGGCCGGCGAGGCCGATCTCGGCAATGCCGCCGACGGCCAGAAGGCCGGTCGCATCGAATGGGCCATCGCCTGGACCGACGGCGGCGACGCCGACATCGCCTCCTATTGCAACACCGTTCCCACGCCCCTCGGCGGCACGCACGAGGCCGGGTTCCGCTCCGCCCTGCTCAAGGGCCTGCGCGCCTGGGGCGAGCAGCGCAGCAACCGCCGCGCCGGAGCGATCACCGGCGAGGACGTCGTCGCCGGCATGGCGGCCAAGTTCTCCCTCTTCTTCCGCCAGCCCCAGTTCCAGGGCCAGACGAAGGAAAAGCTCACCTCGCCCGAGGTGCCGCGCCTGGTCGAGGCGGCTATCCGCGACCGCTTCGACCACGTGCTGGCCGGCGATCCCCAGGCCGCCGACAACCTCTTGTCCTTTGCCATCGAGCGGGCGGAGGAGCGGGCACGGCGGAAGGAAGCGAAGGACACTCCCCGCAAATCCGCCACGCGCCGCCTTCGCCTTCCCGGCAAGCTCGCCGACTGCACCCTTGAAGATGCGGGCAAAACCGAACTCTTCCTCGTCGAAGGCGACAGCGCCGGCGGCTCCGCCAAGCAGGCCCGCAACCGCGCCAACCAGGCCGTCCTGCCCCTGCGCGGCAAGATCCTCAACGTCGCCTCTGCGAGCGTGGACAAGCTGCGCCAGAACCAGGAACTCAAGGACCTCGTGGAGGCCCTCGGCTGCGGCCTCGGCGACCGCTTCGACCGCGCCCGGCTCCGTTACGGCCGCGTCATCATCATGACCGACGCCGACGTCGACGGCGCCCATATCGCGACGCTGCTGATGACCTTCTTCTGGAAGGAATTGCCGGAGCTGGTGCGCCACGGCCACGTCTTCCTCGCCCGCCCGCCGCTCTACCGCCTCACCCAGGGCGCCAGGAGCATCTATGCCATGGACGACGCCGACAAGGACAAGAAAATCAAGGGATTCAAGGGCAAGGTGGACGTGAGCCGCTTCAAGGGCCTCGGCGAAATGCCGCCGGGCCAGCTGCGCGAGACCACCATGGACCCCGCGCGCCGCACCCTGCTGCAGATCGTCGCCCCCCCGGAAGCCCGCGCCCACACCAACGAAACGGTGGAAAACCTCATGGGCCGCCGCCCCGAGCTGCGCTTCCGCTTCATCCAGGACCACGCCGCCGCCGTCGCGGAACTCGATGTCTGACGGCCGAACGGCCGGCGTTGCCATCATCGGCGCGGGCCAGGTGGGAATCGCCGTCGCCTACTACCTCGCCACGCGCCACCGCGTCCGCGACCTCGTCCTGATCGACACGTGCGACCCCATGAGCCTCACCTCGGCCCAATCCGGCGAGAACTACCGCAACTGGTGGCCGCATCCGGTGATGACCGCGTTCACCGACGACAGCATCGCGCTGATGGAGGAGATCGCCGCCGCCACCGCGAACCGCATCGCCATGACCCGCCGCGGCTATGCGCTCGTCACCCGCGACCCCGACCCCGCGCCGCTCCTCGCTGGCCTCCATCACGGCTACGGCGCCGGCGCCGCCCGTCGCATCCGCGTCCACGACGCCAGCGGCAAGTCCTACGTTCCACCGCTCTCCGCCGCCTGGGACGCCGCGCCGGACGGCGTCGACGTGCTCACCGCCCCTGCTCTCATCCGCCGCACCTTCCCCACCTGGGCGCCGGATGTCCGCACGGTCCTGCACATCCGCCGCGCCGGCTCCCTCAGCGGCCAGCAACTCGGCCAGTTCATGCTGGAAGCGATACGTTCCGCTGGCGGTCGCCTCCAGCGCGCCGAGGTCACCGCGATCGATCCCACCGCCCCCTTCAAACTCACCCTCGCGACCCCACAGGGTCGCACCACGATGCGCGCCGAACGCCTCGTCAACGCCGCCGGCCCGTTCCTCGCCGACATCGCCGCAATGCTCGGCGAAACCCTGCCCGTCGCCTGCGTCTTCCAGCAGAAGATCGCCTTCGAGGACCGCACCCGCGCCATCCCCCGCGACATGCCCTTCACCATCGACCTCGATGGCCAGGCCCTCCCCTGGTCGGACGAGGAGCGGGAGATCCTCGCCGGCGACGAAACCACCCGCGCCCTGCTCGCCCCGATGCCGGGCGGCATCCATTGCCGGCCGGAGGGCGCCACCTGGATCAAGCTCGGCTGGGCCTGCAACACGCAACCGGCCGACCCGCGCGCGCCGGACCCGCTCAACCCCCATTTCCCGGACATCGTCCTGCGCGCCGCGAGCCGTCTGCACCCGGCGCTGGCCGGCTATATCGGCCGCCTGCCGCGCGCCGCGCGCCACTACGGCGGCTACTACACGATGACGCCGGAGAACTGGCCCCTCATCGGCCCGATGCGCACGCCTCGCGCCTATATCGCCGGCGCGCTCTCCGGGTACGGCACGATGGCCGCCTGCATGGCCGGCGCGCTCACCGGCGCCTGGATCGCCGGCGGCGCGCTCCCTTCCTACGCGCGCGCCCTCAGCCCCGCGCGGCGCGGCGACCACGCGCTGATGGCCAACCTCGCCGCCGCCACCTCCCGCGGCGTGCTGTGAGCGATCCCGCTCGTATGCCAACCGCAACGACCGCGACCTATGACGTCGTCATCATCGGCGGCGGCGCCATCGGCATGGCGACCGCTTACTACCTGCGCAGCACCGACCCCGGCTGCCGCATCGCGGTGGTCGAACGCGACCCCGCCTACACGCTCGCCTCCACCCCGCGCGCCTCGGGCGGCGTGCGCCGGCTGTTCGCCCGCCCGGAAAACATCCTGCTCTCCAGTTTCAGCATCCCCGTCTTCGAGCGCTTCGGCGAGCTCATGGCGGTGGACGGCGAGTGCCCGGATATCGGCTTCAAGCGCAACGGCTATCTCTTCATCGTCCCGCCCGCGGGCGTCGAGACGCTGCGCCGCAATCACGAACGCCAGGCCAGCCTTGGCGTGAACGTCGCCTGGCTCGACCCCGCTTCACTCAGGCAGCGCTTCCCCTCGATGCGCGTCGACGATCTTGGCGCCGCGGTGCATTCGCCCGACGACGGCTGGCTCGACCCCTACGCCACCCTGATGGCGCTGCGCCGCAAGGCGCGCGCGCTCGGCGCCGAGTTGATCGCCGCCGAGGCAGCCACGATCACCGTCCGCGACCGCCTCGTCCGCGAGGTCGCGCTTGCCGACGGCACGTCGCTCAAGACGAACTTCGTCGTCAACGCCGCCGGCGCCTGGGCGCCGCTCGTGTGCGCCATGGTCGGCATGCGCGCCCCGGTCACGCCGCTGCGCCGCTTCGAACATTATTTCGAGTGCGAGGAACCGATCGAGCCGCTTCCCTACGTCAAGGACGTCAACCGCCTCGCCTTCCGCCCGGAGGGGCGCGGCTATTCCGGAGGCGTACCGACACTGCGCGAGCCCCGCGGCTACAATTTCGAGGCGGACCACGGCTATTTCGAGGCTGCCGTGTGGCCCGCCCTCGCCCACCGCTTCCGGCAATTCGAGCGCACGAAATGCAGGGCGACGCTGCCCGGCCTCTACGACCAGAACGATCTCGACGGCAACCCGATCATCGGCCCATGGACCGGCACTTGCGAGAATTTCCTCATGGCAGCGGGTTTTTCCGGCCACGGCCTGATGCACGCCCCCGCAACCGGCCGCGCCCTTGCGGAACTCATCCTGCGCGGGCGCTACGAAACCATCGACCTCACGCGCCTCGGCTGGGCACGCATCGAGCGGGGCGAACCCTACGCCGAGGCCGGCATCATCTGAGGCGCCGCCGCCTCCCGGTCACCCGCCCGAATTCCGCCGTCAGTATCCGGTGATGATCTCCCCGGCCAGCTTCCTCTCGGCCGCCTCCTTCGCGTCCACCGGCATCGTCCCGTAGATCTCGATCTTGAAGGAAAGATCACCCTTCTTCACCAGCAGGCCGGTCGCGGTCCTGAGCGTCGAGTAATAAGCGTCGTCGCCGATGCCGCTGGCCGGGGTGATGGTCAGCACCTTCGTCATCATCTGCGCCATCTGCTTGCCCGCCTCGAACTTGCTCGCGTCCATCAGCAGCAGCGTGACGTAGACCACGCCCTTCGCGCCGTGGTCGCCCGCGCTCCAGGTGCATGTCCGCTTGAACGTCGGCGTTACATACGCGCCGGCACCGACCGCCACACCCACCGCGGCGCCGATCCGGGCGGGCGTCAGCACCGCGCAGGCATCGCCGGGCAGAGCGGCGCGCGCCGCAGGCACCACGCCGCCCGTGCCGCCGCCCAACCATAGGAAGCCGCCGAGCAGCAGCGCGAGGCCCGGGCGGGCGGTACCGACGGTGCTTTTCGTGGCTGGCATTCCGGCCTCCTGTCCGCGCAGACCCCGGGTTCATCTCCGCCAACCATAGGCGGAAGGAACCGCCACCGCAACGAGCAGAGCTGGCCGCCGCGCTCAGGCCGCGGCCAGCTCCGCCAGCTTCTCCTGGTAAATCTCGAACGCGTCGCCGGGATTGTCGGCATAGGGCTCGACCCGCACCAGGCACGTATGCGCCGAGCACCCCTGGCCGAACTGCGACGTCCCGAG